>JBDUCE010000431.1:0-2896 GCA_040003635.1 Betaproteobacteria bacterium | reverse complement strand
AAAAAACGCATCGCGGCGAGCCGCCCGATGCGTCGTCCAACGCTCGCCGGGAGGATCTGGACAAGCATGGCCGAGATCGCACCCCAGATCACGCACAGGAGCGCGAGGAAGGCCGCGCCCAGGAAGAGCAGCGCGTACGAACCGACGCACTTCGCGACCCCACGCAAGGTCATCATTGTCGCTCGCCTCGGAGGTTGACCGCAGGCACGCGTTGTTTCGATTCGCCGAAAATCCAAGCGACGCTCATGCCCGTCGCAAAATACCGCTTCGAGGTGACGAGCGGGCTCTCCTCGAAGGTCGCGCCGCGCAGCGAGTCGTAGCGCGCGAAGCCGCCCACCCACACCTTTGGGAATCGCTTCGAGAGCGCCACAAGGAATTGTGTCCCTGCGAAACCGCCTCTGGGCGCGACATAGGCCGGACGCGATGACGTGGCGAAGGCTGGAAGCACCTCGTAGAAATAGCGGTTGTAGCGTGCGTCCGTAAACACCGGCCCCGCCAGCACACCGAGATTCCAGCCTTGGAGGCCGGCGGGATCCTGCACGTCAACGTTAAGGTGCGGGAAAAATTGTCCGCCGATGAATCGCGGATTGGATTCGACGGTCACGGCGGCGCGCACCGGCAGCCGCACGTCAAGCTTGGTGCGAAGGTCGGTGGAGCGCCACATCGTGACGTCGAGCGAAGGCCCCAGCTCTACCGAGGGCTTGAGGTCGGGCATGCCCTCGCGCGCGCGGTTATCTTTGCTGTAGACCGGCAACGACGCCCCGACACTCAGGTTGAGATCGACGCGCTCGTTGCTGAAAAATGTGCCGCGCAGGCCGTGCCGATCCGCCTTGAAGACCTCGCCGCGGTACACGAAGTAAGGCGCCGGCAGCGCATAGCCGCGCGATTGGTCCGAGCCGCGATAGTGCGGAAAGTAGAGTCCCGCCACGCCGATGCCCGCCTCCCACAGCGGCTCGGTCGCGCTGCCGGGGGGCGGCGGCTCGCTACTCGCGGCGGTGGGTAAACATCCGAACGCGACGGCGATGACGGCCAGTGCGATGCGCGCGATCGTCATCCTGTCATCCGCGAGAGAGGTGCATCTTTCGAGTCGTCCCGAATGCTGAAAGCCCGGCGGCGCCACGCCCTGAACGTACGGCGCATGTTGAAGATCGAGGAGACGTAGTAGACGAGGCGGAACATGCGCAACCCGCGCTGGATCGGCGTCCTTCCGAACACATCGCCCGCCAGCACCGAGAGGAGCGCCTTTCTCATGTCCCACCTGTCGCTGGGGGCCATGAAGAGCTCGCGCAGCGTGGGATTGGTCACGCGGTAGATGAACCACGAAAACTGCTTCGGCCCTTCGCGCATCACGAAGTCGAAGCGCTCCCGCGCATTGGCTTCGGCGGCCCGCTGGTTGCCGAGCTTTGCATGGATGACATCGATCCCCGCAAAGGCGCTGTTCATCGCCAGCATCACGCCTGACGAGAAAACCGGGTCGATGAAGGTGTATGCATCCCCCAGCATCACGTAGTTCGCGCCCTGGCAACGGTCGCATTGGTAGGAGTAGTTTCCGGTGGCCTCGGGCTCGGCGACCATGTCGGACTCGGCGAGGCGCTCCTGCAGTCCCGGGCACATCGCGATGGTGTCGAGGAAGAACTCACGCAGAGGCCGGTCGCGGTGCTTCATGTAGTAGGGCCAGACGACCGCTCCCACGCTGGTGATCCCGTCCTTTAGGGGGATGAACCAGAACCATCCGTGGTCGAACCAGAAGATGATGATGTTGCCCTCGAGCTCGCCGCAATCGCGTCGCGCGTTGCGGAAATGCCCGTACATCGCCGAGCTGTTGTGGTCGGGATTGCGGTGCTTGATCTTCAGGCGGTTGGCGATGAGCGTGTCACGCCCGGTGGCATCGACGATGAACTTCGCGCGCCATTCGCGCAAGGTGCCGTCGGCGCTGGTTGCCTTGACGCTCGGAGACGTCCGCGCATCGCCGAGATCGAATTCCCGGACGCGCGTGTTTTCGTACGCTTCCGCGCCGGCCGCGGCGGCGCGCCGGAAGAGGATCTCGTCGAACTCCGAACGCCGCACCTGGTAGGACATCGGCATCGAGGGATCGGTGGCGTCGGCGAAGCGGAAGCCGGCGGTGTGGTCATGCCACGGTGAGACGAAGGTCGCGCCCCACTTTGGCATGCCGATCGCGTTGATTTCGTCAGCAACACCGAGCCTTTCGAACAACGGCATGTTTGCCGGAAGCAGTGATTCGCCGATGTGGAAGCGCGGATGGGAATCTCGTTCCAGCAACACCACCCTGTGGCCGCGATCGGCGAGGAGAGTCGCCGCGGTCGAACCCGCGGGACCGCCTCCGATGACGACGACATCGCACTCCCGTTGCACTCAATTCTCCTTTGAGGCGACACAAACATTGTACTGTAGAATCTGGCCTCCTTTACCGCGATCGCAGCCACCGCGTGCTTGATAACGATCACGCCACGCGACTCTCCTCGGTGGCTCCCATCAAGGCATTGCCCGGTTATTACGCCGACGAGCGCGGCCGCCGGCATTTCCTCAACGACCTCTTCGACGGCAATGCGCGCGACTATGATTACATCGAGCGTCTGCTGGCGCTCGGAAGCGGCTCGCGGTACCGGCGCCACGCATTGCGGCGCGCGGGGCTGGCGCCCGGGATGCACGTGCTCGACGTGGCTACCGGCACCGGCCTCGTCGCACGCGAAGCGCTCGCCACCGTGGGGCCCGATGGCAGTGTGGTGGGTCTCGATCCCAGCGCCGGCATGCTCGCCGAGGCGCATCGCCAACTCCCAATGACAATCGTGCGCGGTCGCGGCGAGAAGCTCCCGTTGCGCGGCGCCGCGTTCGTTTTCGTGAGCATGGGATTCGCATTGCGCCACGTGAGCGATCT
>JBDUCE010000430.1:0-2906 GCA_040003635.1 Betaproteobacteria bacterium | reverse complement strand
AACGGCGGATGTCGACCGGATTGACGAAGACGAACTCGACTTTGAGCCGCAGGATTTGCTCGAGCTCGTCCGCCCACGCCCGCACGAAGGGCTCGGCGGTGCCTACCGTCAACGTCTCGCGCGTGACCTCGATCGGGAGCACGCAGTAGCGTTCGGCGTAGGCATTCGACATGGTCTGCGTCACGGCGCCGAGGTCGATCTTGAGCGGGTCGATATGACGCGAGGGAACGCCGAGTCTCGCCCCCAGCCATTCGACGAGCCAATCCAGCGTGATCCCTTTGTACGGCGGCGCGAGGGATTTCCACTTCCGGTCGGCGATCATCTCCAGCGGATGCTCGAACCGCCGCGTTCTCGAACGGGCAAGGGTGTCCGCATCGGCGGGAGCGACCAGGCCGTCCGCGACCATGAGCTTCAGGATGTCTTCGAGCCGCAACCGCCGGTCGGGAGCGCGGGTCGGCGTGCCCTGCGCGGGACGCGCGGACCCTACCGAAGGGGGAGAACCAGTCAATGGGGTGGCCATGCGCTCACTCTATGCGAACAATGGGGTTTACGCGCGAGCCGGACCGGACATCAGTGAACGTGGACCGCGTGCCCGGCGGCGTGCGAGCGCGGATCCGACGCCGGCGGCTCTTCCTCGGGCACGTCGAAGACCTCGCGCAGATAGGCCACGTAGGAAGGGTCGTACCCCATCGTTTTCGACGGCTCGTCGCTGATCTTGGCCACGGGCTGCCCGTTGCAGCGCGTCATCTTGATCACGATCTGCAACGCGTCGTGGCCGACATCGTTGGTGAGATTGGTGCCGATGCCGAACGCGGTGTGCATGCGCCCGCGAAAATACTCGAACAGCCGGATGGCGAGCGGCACATCGAGGGAGTCGGAGAAGACCATCGTCTTGGTGAGCGGGTCGATGCGCGCTTTTTGATAATGGGCGATCAGCTTCTCGCCCCATTCGAACGGATCACCCGAGTCATGGCGCACCCCGTCGAACAGCTTGCAGAAAAAGAGGTCGAAGTCGCGCAGGAACGCATCCATCCCGCAGACGTCGGAGAGCGCAATGCCCAGGTCGCCACGGTACTCGCGCGCCCACATGTTGAACGCGAAGGTCTGCGAATCACGAAGCCGCGGCCCGACTGCCTGGCAGGCCTGCAGGTACTCGTGCGCCATGGTTCCCAGTGGCGTGAGCCCGTGATCCATGGCGAAGCGCACATTGCTCGTGCCCACGAACTTCGGGCCGATCGCGTCGCGCAGGGTGCGGATCACCTCGTCCTGCCAGCTGCGCGAAAACCGGCGGCGCGTGCCGTAGTCGGCGATGCGAAATTCGGGGTCCTTCACCGCATTGATCTGCCCGATCTTGGTCGTCAGCCGGCGCCGGCCTTCGGCGAGGTCGGTCCGGGGCTGCGTATGCCGGTAATAGACTTCACTTACGATCGCCAGGACGGGGACTTCGAACAGGATCGTGTGGAGCCAGGGACCCTTGATGGTGATGTCGATCTCACCCGGGCCGGACGGCAGACGCGAGACATCGATGAAGCGCTCATCGAGCTGGAAAAGCCCCAGCAGGTCGACGAAGTCGCTCTTGAAAAAACGCCAGCCGCGAAGGTAATCGAGCTCGCGCGGCGTGAAGCGCAAGCGGCACAAGGCGCGAATCTGCTCCTTGATCTCTGCCAGGCAAGGGGTCAGATCGACCCCCTGATTGCGGCACTTGAACCGGTATTCCACCTGCGCCGATGGGAAATGATGCAGCACCACCTGCATCATGGTGAACTTGTAGAGATCGGTGTCGAGCAGGGATTGGATGATCATGAAAATTGAAGTGTAGCATCGGCGCGTCAGCGAATCGGCACCATGACCAGGCGGTCGTTGCCCGACTCGGCACCCCACGCTTCACCCTTGCGCCCGAGCATCTGCCGCACCGAAGCGCTGGGTCGGCTGGATTCGAAAGTCTCGAATCGCTCCGTCGCCGGATCGAAGCTCACGATGGCGTTGACGCTCCAGTCGGTGAGCCATACCTTGTCGGCATCATCGACCCATACCGAGTAGGTGTGCGCGCTGCCGGGGAGCTTCCATTCGCGCCAGGTTTTGGCCGCCGGATCGTACATGCCGACATGACCGGTATTCCAGTAGCTCACCCACAACCGGCCCTTGGAGTCGGACCACACCCGGCGCGCGCCCTGGCTCGGCGTCGGCGGCTCGATCACCGTTGCCGCTCCAGTCGCGGTATCGATGCGAGCGATGTAATTGCCGGCAAGGGAGGCGTAATACACCTCCCCCGCGGGCGTGGTGGCGATGCCGTACGGGCCTCGTCCGCGCGGTGCCTTCCAGACCTTCACATCACCGGTTTTCGGCTCGAGCCGGCCATATACACCGCTCTGCCCTGTAAACCAGATCCGTCCCGCGGCATCGAAGGTCAGGGTGTTGAGATTGGCAGAACCCGCGTCGCTGGGCAGAGGCCACACACGCACCTCGCGCGTCCTGGGATCAAAGCGCACGATGGCATTCTGGCCGCCGTCGGTGATCCACGGCGCGCCGTCGGGGCCGACGATCACGCCATGCGGCGCGGAGTTGCGACCCAGGGCGATCTCCTCGGTCTTTCCCGTGCGTGGATCGAGGATGCCGAGCTTGCCGGTGGATTGCGCCGTGTAATAAACCGGGCCGTCCGGCGCGGGTGCGGCGGCAACATCATGCGGATGCGCCCCTTTCGCCACGTCAAAATAACGCACCTCCGACGCTGCCGCCGACGCAGCGGTGGCGGCCAGAAACATGACGAGCGCCATCATCACACGCAAGGTCGGCATTTGAAATTCTCCGTAACGAATCACCGCTGCTTGAACCAAAACACGCGCAAAACGTCGCACCGCAGCCTGAACTCACCAGTGTAACGCCGCCTTCGTCATGGCGAGCGAGGG
>JBDUCE010000429.1:0-2909 GCA_040003635.1 Betaproteobacteria bacterium | reverse complement strand
TGGTGTTCACCGTGACCGACATCGCCGACGGCAAGGCGGTGCTCGACGGCAATCATCCGTGGGCGGGCAAAAGCCTGCGCTTCGACTGCCAGATCCTGGATGTGCGGCCGGCGACCGAAGAAGAGCTCACGCACGGCCATGTGCATGGCGCCGGCGGACATTATCATTGAGCGCCACGTCGCGCGCATCCCCACCTTGATGCCTAAGCCAGCAGGCGCTTGTGCTCGTACAGTGCGGCCAGTGCATCGCGCGGGCTCATCACATCCGGATCAAGGGCGGCGAGGGCCGTCGCCAATGATTGGTCGGAATCGCCCGCCCCGATGTCTTCGAGCGCTGCGACGCTATCCGCGGCTGCCGGCGCACCCGCCCCGGCCCCCGCAAAGAGATCCGTCTGGGCGCCGCCCTGGATGTTGAACTTGTCCAGCCGCGCGAGATAGCTTCTCGCTCGGCGCACTGTTTCCGCGGGAACCCCGGCGAGGCGCGCTACCTGCAATCCGTAGCTGCGATTGGCGGGACCCTCTTCGGCCGCATGCAGGAAGACGATGCGCTGCCCGTGCTCCACGGCGTCGAAGTGCAGATTGGCGCAGCCTTCCGTTTCGGCAGGCAGCGCGGTGAGCTCGAAATAATGAGTGGCGAAAAGCGCCAGGCACCGGTTGTGCTCGGCCAGATCCCGTGCGATGGCCCACGCCAACGCCAGGCCGTCGAACGTGGATGTGCCGCGCCCGATCTCGTCGATCAGCACCAGGCTTTGCGGCGTGGCCCGATGCAGGATGGCGGCGGCTTCGGTCATCTCCACCATGAACGTCGAGCGTCCGCCCGCCAGATCGTCCGCGGCGCCGATGCGCGTGTGGATGGCATCGAGGCTGCCGATCGTCGCCGCTTCAGCGGGCACGAACGCGCCGCAATACGCGAGCAACGCGATCACCGCCGCTTGCCGCATGTAGGTCGACTTGCCGCCCATGTTGGGTCCGGTGACGATGAGAAGGCGGCGATCGGGCTTGAGCTCGAGGTCGTTTGGAATGAAATCGGCGACTTGCTGCTCGACGACCGGGTGGCGTCCGCCGCGAATACTCAAGCCCGGCGTGGGCACGAACACGGGTTGCACGAGACCGAGGGTATCGGCGCGCTCGGCAAACGTCGCGAGCACATCCAGTGTGGCCAGTGCGCCCGCAGCGCGCTGCAGTGCGGGAATCGCCGGCACGAGTTCCGCCAGCAGGGACTCGTACAACTGGCGCTCGCGTGCCAGCGCGCGGTCCCGGGCGGAGAGCGCCTTGTCCTCGAACGTCTTCAATTCCGGCGTGATGTAGCGCTCGGCGTTCTTCAGCGTCTGTCGCCGGCGGTAGTGTTCCGGCACGCGGCCGGCGTGGGCGTTGGTGACCTCGATGTAAAAGCCCTGGACCCGGTTGAATTCGACTTTGAGATTGGGAATGCCGGTACGCTCGCGCTCGCGTGTTTCGAGCTCGACAATGTAACCGCCGCAATGCGTGTCGATCGATCGCAACTCGTCGAGATCGGCATCGAAGCCCGGCGCGATCACGCCGCCATCACGGAGTTGGACCGCGGGCTCGGCGGCCACGGCCTTGGCCAGCAGCGCGGCCCACCGGTCATCGATGACCAGATCATCGGCCGTTGCCGCAAGAAGCGGCGCCAACGCCGCCAGCGGCGCGACCGTCATCGCTGCCGATCGCAGTTGCGGCAGGCCGGCCAGCGTATCGCGCAACCCCGCCAGATCGCGGGGACGCGCGGTGGCAAGCGCAATGCGTGCGGCGATGCGCTCGATGTCGCTCGTGCGCGCCAGAAGCGAGGCCAGGGTTTTGCGCTGGGCATCGGTGTTGCGCATGGCCGCCACGGCCACGTGCCGTGCCGCAGCCTGCACCTGATCGCGCAACGGGTGGGTCAGCCACTCGCGCAATTGCCGGCTTCCCGCCGCCGTCGTGGCGGTATCGAGCAGAGACAGCAACGTCGGCGCCGATTCGCCGCGTAGCGTGGTGGTGATCTCCAAATTGCGGCGCGTGGCGGCATCGAGTGCCAGTTCCTGCCCAGGATGCTCGAGCGTGATGGCTCGCACATGCGCCAGGGCCGATTGCTGCGTATGGCCGGCGTACCCGAGCAATGCCCCCGCCGCGCCAATCGCGAGATCGAGATCGGCCACGCCGAAACCCGCGAGATCGTGGGTTTCGAAATGCCGTGTCAGTGCACGCGTTGCGGCCGCGGTATCGAAGTGCCACGCCGGCAACGAGCGGCTGGGCACGTTCCCCGCGCGCGCCGGCAGAGGCATCCCCTCCGGCGTAAGCACCGCCGCGGCGTCGAGGAGATCGAGTGCGGCCATGGTATCGGCCGCGGGCACCTCCTTGAGCGTAAAACGTCCTGATGCCAGATTGAGCCAAGCCAATCCCGTGCGATGTCGTCCGGGGTTGACGGCGACGAGCAGGCTGTCGCGTCGCGCGTCGAGCAGAAATGCGTCGGTGAGCGTTCCCGGGGTGATGATGCGGGTGACCTTGCGCTCGACCGGACCCTTGCTGGTCGCCGGATCGCCGATCTGCTCGCAGATGGCGACCGCCTCTCCCAGCTTCATGAGCCGCGCCAGGTATGGGTCCACCGCGTGATACGGCACCCCCGCCATCGGGATGGGCGCGCCCGCCGATTGTCCCCGCGCCGTCAACGTGATGTCGAGGAGCCGCGCCGCACGCTGCGCGTCTTCAAAAAAGAGCTCGTAGAAGTCGCCCATGCGGTAAAAAAGCAGCTTGTCGGCGTGATCGGCCTTGAGTCGCAGATACTGCTGCATCATCGGCGTGTGCACGATCTGCCCGGCCGTTGTGCCGGCGTCTGCGGTGCCGTTTTCCTTGTTAGTCATCGCCCGATAGATTCCAGAGAGCTACACCAAATTACGATAGGCACTACAATGCCGA
>JBDUCE010000428.1:0-2910 GCA_040003635.1 Betaproteobacteria bacterium | reverse complement strand
ACATGTCCAATCAGGCGACCTTGCACGTCGCAGTCGCGCAGATCGAATCGGTGCTGGGTGATCCCGACGCGAACCTGCGCAAGCATCTGGACGTGATCGATGCGGCGCACGGCGCCGGCGTCGAGCTGCTGCTGTTCCCGGAACTGTCGCTTACCGGGCACGGCGCCGGCCCCGATACGCTGCGGCTTGCCATCGATTGCACCCACCGGCTCGTTACCGACATTGCGCAGGCGTCCGGCGCGATGTGCACGGTCTTCGGAATCATCGAGGAAGGCGCCGCTGCGCAGTTCTACAATTCGGCCGTTGCGGTGCGCCACGGCAGGGTCGCGTTCGTGCATCGAAAGATCAACCTGGCGACGTATGGCAAGCTGGAGGATGGCAAGCATTTCAAGGCCGGGAGCCGCGTCGATACGTTTGCGCTGCAGCCTGCGTGGCGTGCCGGTCTCATGATCTGTGCGGATGCCTGGAACCCTGCGCTGGTGCACCTCGCCGCAATGCGCGATGCGACGCTGCTCCTGGCGCCTATCAGCTCGGCGGTCGAAGCCGTGGACGCCACGTTCGACAATCCGCAAGGCTGGGAGGTCAATCTGCGTTTCTATGCGATGACCTATGGCATGCCCCTCATGATGGCCAACCGGGTCGGCAAAGAGGGCGAGCTCTCATTCTGGGGAGGCTCGCGCATCCTCGATCCGTTCGGCGCTACGCTCGCCAAGGCCGGGCGCGGCGAGGAGCTGGTGCGCGCCACACTCGACTTCGAGGACGTTCGGCGCGCGCGCTACCGGCTGCCGACGGTGCGTGACGCCAACTTGCCGCTGGTGCAGCGCGAGATCGAGCGATTGATGCACGCTCCGACGCCGGCCGGACCCGGGTAGACGGCCGTGCGCGATTTCATCCTGGATGACCATGACCGCGCCTTTCGTGCCGAGGCGCGCGACTTTCTCATCCGCGAGCTCGCGCCGCGTGCTGCGGCGATCGAAGAGCGCGACGACTGGGAGTCGATCAAGGCGGTCGTGCGTGCGCTGGGGCAAGCCGGGTATCTGAAGCTCATGTTCCGCGATCTGTACCGCGGCACGCTCGAGCGCCCCGGACTGACGCACGCGACGATCCTCTCCGAAGAGGCTGCCCGCATCAACTATGCATTCGAGACCACCATCGCGACGGCGTTGAGTTGCGCTTATCCGCTCCATCGGCATGCGAGCGCGCCGGTTCGCGAGCGCTACCTGCCGGATATCGTCGAGGGGCGCATGGTGGGCGCAATCTGCGTCACGGAGCCGGACGCTGGGTCGGACACGTCGCGGTTGAAGACGAAGATCGTGTTCGATGCGGACACCCGGGAGTACGTGATCAGCGGCCTCAAGCGCTATATCTCGAACGCCGCCGTTGCGGATGTCTACATTGTCTATGGGGTTACCGACCCTGCCGCGCGACCCGGCAAAGGCCTGAGCGCGCTCGTCGTCCCGGGCGGGACGGCGGGGCTATCGTTCCCCCGTCGCTACACGTTCATGGGCCGGCGCGGCTGCGTCGTCGGCGAGGTCGCGTTCGATAATTGCCGTGTGCCCGCCGACCACTTGCTCGGCGAAGAGAACGCGGGCCAGCGCATCATGCTGGGGATGTTCAATTTCGAGCGCATCATCCTCGGCGGCTCCGGTCTCGGGGTGGCGCGCAGTGCTTTCGACATTGCACAGGAGCACGCCCAGACCCGCGAGGCGTTTGGCCAGAAGCTCGGCTCGAAGCAACTCGTGTGGAGCGAAATCGCGGAGATGAGCTGGAGGATCGATGCGGCAGAGCTGCTGACGTACCGCGCCGCAAAACTTTACGACGCCGGGACTGCGCCCAGGGATTTGATGAAGCCCGCGGCGATGGCAAAGCTGGTCGCCACCGAAACCGCAACCTTCTGCGCCGACCGCACCGTGCAAATCCTGGGCGGCGATGGCCTGACCAGGGAATACGGGCGCGCCGAGCAGATTTATCGCGACGCCCGCGCCTTGCCGATCGTCGGAGGGACCTCGGAGATGGCGAAGTACCTGATCGCCTCTGCCGACCTTCCTCGGCTCAAGCCCAACCTTTAGTCACGCTTATTCACTTCTGGATCTGCATGACAACAGCTCCGTCGTTCCTGCGCAAGCGGGATCCATTTGCTACGTGCGAAAATGGATCCCCGCGTTCGGGCGGATGACGTTTGAGTCTTGTCACTTGGGGAAAGCTCAGTAAGTCATGGACATCGCCAGCATCTTCGTTCAATCCGTGGAGCGCTACCCCGATCACACCGCGTTGATTTTCGAGGATCGCCGCTGGACCTACACGACCTGGCACGCGCGGGTGCGGCGCTTTGCCCAGGGCCTCGCCGATCTCGGGGTGCGGCCGAGCGATCGGGTCGCCTTTTACGTCACCACGTCCGAGAACTCGGTCACCACGTACTTCGCGTGCCAGATGCTTGGCGCGGTCGCCGTGCCGCTCAACTTCCGGCTCGCGGCCGGTGAGGCGGCCTACGTGCTGCAGGATTCCGGCGCGCGCATCCTGGTGTACGGCCGCTACCTGACACCGAACGTGCTCGAGGCGCAAAAGCGGGTGAGGAGCGTTCACGATTTCATTTCGTGCGCCTACGACCCGGCGAACGTGCCGCCCGGGCACCATCACTTCGACACCATCGCCGAGCAGACGGTCGACACCCATCAACCACGGCCGATACCTGCCTCAGGCGATCTGTCGGCGCTGGTCTACACCTCGGGCACCACGGGGCGGCCGAAGGGTGTGATGCACACCCACATCAACGACGTCGCCATCGCCATGAACTGCGTCATGGAGTACGGACTGCGCCACACCGACATCGCGCTGCATATCGCGCCGCTCTATCACGTCGGCGGAATGCAGGCGTTTTTCATTCCGCACATGATGGTCGGCGGCACCAAC
>JBDUCE010000427.1:0-2913 GCA_040003635.1 Betaproteobacteria bacterium | reverse complement strand
TCATCTCCTTGTACGCGGTCTCGAGCGCGGTCAGGTTGATCTCGCCGTTGCCTTGGGCGGCGTGAGAATCACCGGTCCACAGCAACGCGCCCTTGACGAACACCGGAACGTAGAGCGCCGCACCCTCGGTCAGGTCGCGGATGTCGAGATTGCCGGCGTAGCGTCCGGGCGGCACCGAGCTGTATTGGCCGGGCTCGGCGCGGGCGACGCCTATGGTGCCGGGAAACGGAGCCAACGGAATTTCGATCCCCGGCGCAAATTCGGCGACCTTGCGCTCGAGATCGAGATAAAAGTACTTGACCTGCCCTTCGGGAAACTTGGTGGGGAACTCGCCGAACATCCCCGGCACGTTGAAATTGGTCCCGTAAGCGCGAGGCACGATCTTGTTGATGCGCACCTTGAGCACGTCACCCGGCTCCGCGCCCTCGATATAGACCGGACCAGTCAACGTGTGCGGTCCGCGCCCAGGGTGGTCGGTCCGCAGTTTCTTGATCTCCTCGATCGTCATCCCGGGCACGACTTGATTGTGCGAGTGCATCATCGTCTCGAAGACGATCGTGTCGCCCGAGCTGACGTTCAGAACCGGCGGCTGCGCGTTGTTGAACCAGCCCCACTGCGTCGTTTCCATGGTCGCCGGAAGGAGATGGACCTTGCCTGCGTACCTTTTGGCGGGAACGAGTCGAAGTCTTTCCTGGTCCGGAGTCGACGCCGGGGCAAACGGAGCGATCGCCGGAGCGGGCGGCGCAGGGGGAGCAGCCGCCGGCGGCGGGGCCGGTGGTTGCGCCTGTTGCGCTGTCGCGACCGAACCTACGAACATCACAATCGAAGCAACCGTGGCCACGCGGCCGCCACGATGCGCCGGCGCGTGCAATCGAGTGAGCATGAAATCCTCCTGGCGAGGGGGCGAGACCGGCTGTTCGCAACCGGCGTTGGCGTTGGCCGTCGCTGGGCGGTCACGGGCCCGGAATGATCCCCGGCACCCTGCGCTCGACGGTGAAAATGACTGCCTTGACCGGATGCGATGTTAGCAGCAGTTGACGCGTTTGGGCCGGATCCGGTCGCACGCACGATGTGGGACTGGCGGAAGGCTCGATGCCGTGACGTGATCCCGCGTTGCCGCGCCGTCGAAGGGCGCGTGGTCGAAGGGCCCAAATGACGCTTCGCAGCAGGCACCATGGCGTTGCCTTGCGCGGCCTCACTTGACACGCACGCCGTACAGTGCAAACGTCTGCCGCTGACACGATCCCCGTGTCATGCGCTCGCCCTGCGTGCCTCATGGTGTCATTGCGCGCCCGCGTGCGTCGCAACCGATCGGCGCGCGAGGCGGCACGCGTCCGTCGCGTCATCGGCATCAGCACCAGGAGAGCCACGTGCGTACCATCCTCAGCGTTCTGGCGGCCGGCGTAGCCGCTTTGGGCATCGTCCACGCCGTGGCCCAGGGCAGCGACCCCAACCTCGGCCGCAGCCTCGCCGCCACCTGTGCCAACTGCCACGGAACCAACGGCGTCAGCGTCGGCGAGCTCGAATCGCTGGCCGGCAAGCCGAAGGACGAGATCGTGCGCAAGATGCAGGACTTCAAGAGCGGCGCAAGGCCGGCGACGGTCATGCATCAGTTGGCGAAGGGCTATACCGACGAGCAGGTCCAGTTGCTGGCCGGCTGGTTCGCGGCGCAGAAGGCGAAGTGAGCCAGGCGGCGAATGATAAGCGGATGTCCGACCAACCTTTGAGGATCAGGTGCGCCGCCGATGACGCGGACATTGCGCGGGTTCGCGTGCTGTTCGTCGAGTATCAACAGTGGTTGGGTGTGTCGCTATGCTTCCAGGGGTTCGAGCAGGAGCTGGCGAGTTTGCCCGGGGGCTACGCGTCACCACGCGGGCGCCTGCTGCTTCTGGCGCAGCAGGATGACGCGGGCGGTTGCATCGCCTTGCGCCCCCTCGAGAACCTGAGCGCCGAGGTCAAGCGGCTCTACGTGCGGCCCGAATGGCAAGGCCAGGGCTGGGGGCGCCATCTGGTGGCCGCGGTGATCGCCGATGCCCGTGCCATCGGTTATCGTTCGCTCAAGCTGGACACGCTCGCACATATGGAAGCGGCACGCGCCTTGTATGCGGATGTCGGCTTTCGGGTCTGCGCGCCTTACTACGACAATCCTTTGCCGGACGCGATTTATATGGAGCTCGCCTTGTAGCGCGCCTGTGTACCGGGCCGGCGATGTGCTGAAGCTGTTGAACGAATTTCATCCTTTTGGCGCTTTGCACGCAGGCCTCCTGGTCGTCATCGGCGGGATCGCGTGGACATGGTCGCACTACGCGCGCGGCGTGGGCGAAGCGCGACGCCGCGATGTCGAACGCGCCGTCGGCTATGCGAATCTGGCGCTATGGTGCGCCGTGCGCGTCTATTTGCTTACCCGCGATCCCGTCGACTGGGCGCGCGCGTGGCCGCTGGGAATGTGCGACATCACTTCGCTTGTCGCCTCGCTCGCCCTTCTGCAGCCGCGCAACCGCGTCTGGCAGGTCATTCTCTATTTCGGCGGAATCGGATTGAGCACGAACGCGCTCCTGACGCCCGATCTGCGCGAGGGTCCGAGCCAGATCGAGTTCTGGCTCTTCTGGTCGCGGCACGCGATGATTCTCATCGTCGCCATCTATTCGCTCGCCGTGCTGCGTTATCGCCCCGACTGGAACGACTATCGGGCGGCCGTACTGCTGGCGCTGTGCTATGCGGTCCTGGTTACGCTCGTCAACCTGCCGTTCGGATTCAATTACGGTTTCCTGGGGCCGTCATTGCCGGATCAGCCGAGCGTGCTCGATTTCCTCGGACCCTGGCCCCGTCGCATCGTCTGGATGACGTTGATCATCGCGGCGTTCTGGGCCTTCATGGTCCTTCCTTGGCGGCCTGGCCGGCGACGTAGCGCCG
>JBDUCE010000426.1:0-2922 GCA_040003635.1 Betaproteobacteria bacterium | reverse complement strand
GGCAGGCCGTCGTCGTGCGCATCCTGGAAGAGGGGATGCGCTTCGGACGCGGTGCCGAGTGGTCAGGCGAACGCGTTCTGGTCGAGTTTGTTTCAGCCAATCCGACCGGCCCGCTGCATGTGGGACACGGCCGGCAGGCGGCCCTGGGCGATGCGCTTGCCAATCTTCTCGAATGCCAGGGGGCGGCCGTCACGCGCGAGTTCTATTACAACGATGCCGGACAGCAGATCCAGAATCTTGCGCTTTCAGTCCGGGCCCGGGCTCACGAAATTCTTGGTGAGAGCGTGCCTTTTCCCGAGGATGGTTATCGCGGCGAATACATCCGCGAAATCGCGCAACGCTACCTCGACCAGGTCGGCCATGACCTGACCGACATCGAGTCGATCCGTGCATTTGCGGTGGCGGAGTTGCGCCGCGAGCAGGACCGCGACCTGCAGGCGTTCGGCGTGCGGTTCGACAATTACTATCTCGAGAGCTCGCTCTATTCCGACGGGCGGGTAGAGGCGACGGTCGACCGGCTGGTGCGCTCCGGACAGACCTACGACGAAGGCGGCGCCTTATGGCTGCGCACCACCGCCCACGGCGATGACAAGGACCGGGTGATGCGGAAGGCAGACGGCGCGTACACGTATTTCGTGCCCGACGTCGCCTATCACGTCACCAAATGGGAACGCGGGTTCGCGCGCGCCATCAACGTGCAGGGGGCGGACCATCACAGCACCGTGGTGCGCGTTCGCGCAGGCCTGCAGGCGGCCAATCTCGGCGTTCCGCGCGGCTATCCCGATTACGTGCTGCACAAGATGGTGACCGTGATGCGCGGAGGCGAAGAGGTGAAGATTTCCAAGCGCGCCGGCAGCTACGTGACGCTGCACGAGCTCATCGACGAGGCGGGCCGCGACGCCGTGCGCTTCTTCCTGGTATCGCGCAAGGCGGATACCGAGTTCGTGTTCGACATCGATCTCGCGCGCTCGCAATCCGAAGCGAACCCGGTGTACTACGTTCAATACGCGCACGCCAGGGTGTGCTCGGTCCTGAAGCAGGCGGGACTGTCCCGCGCGAATGCGGCGAACGCCCTCAAGGATGCCGACCTCACGGCGCTGACGAGCCCGTACGAAGACGCCTTGCTGCGCCGCCTCGCCGATCTGCCCGCGGAGCTGGCCGTGGCGGCGCGCGATCTCGCACCCCATCTGGTGACGTTCTATCTCAAGGCGTTGGCCGCCGATTTCCATAGTTACTATAATGCCGAGCGCTTCCTGGTCGCCGACCAGCGCGTGCAGCAGGCGCGATTGGCACTCGCTGCGGCAGCCGGACAAGTGGTGAGCAACGGGCTCGCCGTCCTTGGCATCAGCGCCCCCGAAGAGATGTAAAAAGCTTGTCCGCCTCGAGCCTGTCCTCATGAAACCCAGCAACGATCGCCGTACCTTCCGCGTCGCCGCCGCCGCGCGCCATGGAGAGGCCACCCGCCGCGGCGGCGGGGGCAGCACCCTGCTCGGTGTTTTCATCGGCGTGGCACTGGGGCTCGCCATCGCTGCAGGCGTTGCCTTTTATTTGACGAAGGGCGGCAATCCTTACCAGACCCCGGCGGCGAGCAGCGCAAGCCGTGATCCGTCGCGCGACGCAACCACCAGCCGCGGTGGCAAGGCCGACAACACGCCCGGCAAGCCGCGATTCGATTTTTACAAGATCCTTCCCGGCGCCGAAGAGCCCAAAGTCCAACCCAAAGCCGCTGATGCGACGACCGACAAGGCGACGGCTGCGCGCGCCGGCACACCGGGCGAGGATGGCGCCGCCGGCCCGGTCAGCGCCACGGTGGGCCGCGACGCCAAGGCGCCCGATCGATTCTGGCTTCAGGCCGGGTCGTTCTCGACCGAGGATGACGCCGAGAGCCTCAAGGCACGACTGGCGCTCGCCGGATGGGAGGCGGCGGTGCAAGAGGCGGCGGTGCCGGACAAGGGTGTGCGCTTTCGCGTGCGCCTCGGACCCTACGACAATACCGATGAGCTCAACCGAATGAAAGTCGAGCTCGCGCGTCGCGGCTTCGATGTCGCGGTCATCAAGTTCTGAGATCAGCCGCGCGCTCATCAAAGACAGTCAGCCTGCCGGCGTGCTGCGGCGTTAAACAACCCTCGAGTAACCGTAACCGCGACGCTGTCGGGTCGCCACATCCCGGAGTCCTCCACAATGTCATCGATACGCCTGTACACCTCGCGCCTGTTGCCGTTTCTTGCCGCAGCGCTCACCGTCTTCGCGCTGCCGGCATGGGCGCAGGGCGATCTGCAGGAAGGCAAGCAGTACGCCCGGCTCAAGATTGCCCAGCCCGTCGAAACCGGCAACAAGATCGAGGTCATCGAGTTTTTTTCCTACGGTTGTCCGCATTGCGCAGATCTAGAGCCGATATTGGACAATTGGCTGAAAACGGTGCCGCCGGACGTGCAACTGAGGCGCGTGCCGGTGTTGTTCCAGGACCGTTGGGTTGCCCTTGCCAGGGTGTATTACACACTCGATGCGCTCGGCGAGGAGGCGCGGCTCACCCCCGATGTGTTTGCGGCGATTCACAAGCAGGGCGTCAATCTCGCGTCGGACAAGATCTTCTTCGACTGGGCGGCAGCCAAAGGTCTGGATCGCAAGAAAGTGGAAGACATGTACAACTCCTTTGGCATCGCCGGCAAGGTCAACCGCGCCAAATCCGTGGGCGGCGCCTATAACGTCCAGTCGGTGCCGTACATCATCGTGGATGGCAAATTTGCCACCGCGTCCGATCGCGTAGGCACGCACGCGGCGCTGCCGGCGGCGATCGATAGTCTTATCGCCAAGGCGCGCACCGAGCGGACGAAACGCTGACCCCGGGGCGCCCCCGGGCGTCGTCTGCAGCCGCGGTGATCGAGGCCGAGCCAGGGCCACGACGCGGCGCGCCATGAACGT
>JBDUCE010000425.1:0-2922 GCA_040003635.1 Betaproteobacteria bacterium | reverse complement strand
CAGATGTCGCAGGACACATAGACGTCGGGCAGGAAGTGCATCTCCACCTTGATGAGCCCATCACCCTGGCACGCTTCGCAACGGCCGCCCTTGACGTTGAACGAAAACCGTCCCGGCCCGTAGCCCCGCTCGCGCGCTTCCTTGACTTGCGCAAAGAGCTCGCGAATCGGCGTGAACAACCCCGTGTACGTGGCGGGATTCGAGCGCGGCGTGCGTCCGATCGGGCTCTGGTCGACGCTGATCACCTTGTCGAAAAACTCGATGCCGTTCATCTCCTCGAACGGCGCCGGCTCGGCCGCGCTGCCGTAGAGACTGCGCGCCACGGCGTGATAGAGCGTGTCGTTGATGAGCGTCGATTTGCCCGATCCGGAAACCCCGGTGACGCAGACGAAAAGACCGACTGGAAGATTGAGGGTGACTCCTTGCAGGTTGTTGCCGACGGCCCCGGTGATCACGAGCTTTTTGTCAGCATCGGCACGATGGCGGCGTACCGGCATCGGAATCTGGCGATGCCCCGCCAGGTACTGGCCGGTGAGTGAATGCGGTGCGCGCCGGATCTCCTCCGGCGTGCCTTGCGCGACCACCTGTCCGCCGTGCTCCCCTGCTCCCGGCCCCATGTCCACCACGTAGTCGGCGGACAGGATCGCGTCCTGATCGTGCTCGACCACGATCACGCTGTTGCCGAGGTCGCGCAGATGCTTCAGTGTTTGCAGCAGGCGGTCGTTGTCGCGCTGATGCAGCCCGATCGACGGTTCATCGAGGACATACATGACCCCGGTCAATCCCGAGCCGATCTGGCTCGCGAGCCGGATGCGCTGCGCTTCGCCGCCGGAGAGGGTTTCCGCGGAGCGATCCAGCGACAGATAATCCAGCCCGACATTGTTGAGAAACTGCAGCCGGTTGACGAGCTCCTTCACGATCTTGTCGGCGATCGCCTGCTTCTGCCCTTCGAGATGCAGGTTCTCGAAAAACTGCACCGCCTGCTTCAGCGGCCAGCCTGAAACCTCGAAGATCGCGCGGGCCTCGGCCCCGTTGCCGACCTTCACATGGCGCGCTTCGCGGCGGAGGCGGGTGCCGGCGCATTCGGGACAAGGCTTGGAGTTGAGATACTTGGCGAGCTCCTCGCGCACCATCAGGGAATCGGTTTCCCGGTAGCGCCGCTCGAGATTGGGAAGGATGCCCTCGAAGGTGTGCTCGCGCACGTGCGGCTTGCCGCGCTCGGAGACGTAGGTGAACGGAATCTTTTCATCGCCGCTGCCGGAAAGAATCACCTGCTGCACGCGCTCGGTGAGCTTTGCGAACGGCCGCTCGAGATCGAAACCGAGATGTTTGGCGAGCCCCTGGAGCATCTGGAAATAGAACTGGTTGCGCCGATCCCAGCCCTTGATCGCGCCTGAAGCAAGCGATAGCTGCGGAAAGGCGACCACGCGCTTGGGATCGAAAAAGCTGATCGCGCCCAAGCCGTCGCACCGCGGGCACGCGCCCAGCGGATTGTTGAACGAGAACAGCCGCGGCTCGAGCTCTGCGAGCGAATAGTTGCAGATCGGGCAGGCGAATTTGGCCGAGTAGAGATGCTCGCGCCCGGTATCCATCTCCATGGCGATCGCGCGATTGTCGCCCGTGCGCAGTGCCGTCTCGTAGGACTCCGCCAGGCGCTGCTTCAAATCGGGACGCACCTTCAGCCGGTCGACCACCACCTCGACGGTGTGCTTGGTGTTCTTGGTGAGTTTCGGCACCGCGTCGATCTCGTACATCTTGCCGTCCACGCGCACCCGCACGAAGCCCTTGGCCCGCAGCTCCATGAAAAGATCGAGCTGCTCGCCCTTGCGATTGACTACCACCGGCGCGAGGATGGCGAGCCTGGTGTCCTCGGGCATCGCGAGGGTCGCGTCGACCATCTGCGAAATGGTCATCGAGGTGAGCTTTTGCTCGGGATGGTCCGGGCAGTAAGGATCGCCCACCCGCGCGTACAGAAGCCGCAGGTAATCGTGGATTTCGGTGACGGTCCCCACCGTCGAGCGGGGATTGTGCGACGTTGCCTTCTGCTCGATCGAGATGGCCGGCGACAGGCCTTCGATCAGATCGACGTCCGGCTTTTCCATGAGCTGCAGGAATTGCCGCGCGTAGGCAGAAAGCGACTCGACGTAGCGGCGCTGGCCCTCGGCGTAGAGCGTATCGAAGGCGAGCGAGCTCTTGCCCGACCCCGAGAGCCCCGTGACGACGATCAAGCGATGCCGCGGCAGGTCGAGATTGACGTTCTTGAGATTATGCGTGCGTGCGCCGCGAATGCGGATGTATTCCATGCTGTGGCGGGTGCTCGGTGGGGTGGTTTTACGCGCGGGGCAACCTGCTACTATACCGCTATTCGGCTGCCTTTCTAAGGCACCGGATTTACCCGTTTCGTTCCCCTGCCGCGCATTCTCCAAGTCATGCTCGAACGCGTATCTTCCGGCGCAGCCGCGCCCGCCACTGCGCTCGCGGGCAACGGCAAGTCGGTGCGGATGAGCTCACTCGAGCGCCGCGCCACGGCGGGCCTTGCCGGCATCTACGGCTTGCGCATGCTGGGGATGTTCATCGTCCTGCCGGTGCTCGCGATCTATGGCGAAACGCTTCCGGGCGGACGCGATCACGCCATGATCGGACTCGCGCTGGGGGCCTACGGCCTCACCCAGGCTGTATTGCAGATCCCTTTCGGATGGGCGTCCGACCAATGGGGCCGCAAGAGAGTGATCGTCGCCGGACTCTTGCTGTTTGCGCTCGGCAGCTTCGTGGCCGCCTGGGCGCCGACCATCGGCTGGGTCATCGCCGGACGCATCATCCAGGGGGCCGGCGCCATTTCAGCAGCGGTGATTGCGCTGACTGCGGATCTCACGCGCGAAAGTGTGCGCACCCGCGCGATGGCGGCCATCGGCATGACCATCG
>JBDUCE010000424.1:0-2923 GCA_040003635.1 Betaproteobacteria bacterium | reverse complement strand
ACGCCGGAAAGCGTCGACTCGCAAGGCATGCACTACCTCACCTCGCTGCCGCGGCGGGTGGTGACGGTGTACCTGCCGTTGGGCGTGTTCGTGATCGTGCTGCTCTTTCCGTTCTACTGGATGGTGATCACGGCGTTCAAGCCGAACGAGGAGTTGCTGTCGCGTGACGGCAATCCCTTCTGGGTCATTCATCCGACGTTTGCGCACATCAACAAGCTGCTGTTCGAAACCGACTATCCGTCCTGGCTTTGGAATACGGTGCTGGTGTCGGTGGTGGCGACCTTCGTGTCGATCGTATGCAGCGTGCTGGCGGCGTACGCGATCGAGCGGCTGCGCTACCGCGGCTCGCGCTACGTGGGCATGGGCATCTTTCTCGCCTATCTCGTGCCGCCGTCGATCCTGTTCATTCCGCTGGCGGCGATGGTGTACAAGCTCAACCTGTTCGACACCCGCCTGGCGCTGATCCTCACCTATCCGACCTTCCTGATCCCGTTTTGCACGTGGCTCCTGATGGGGTATTTCAAGTCGATCCCGTTCGAGCTCGAGGAGTGCGCCCTGATCGACGGCGCGACCCGGCTGCAGATCCTGGTCCGGATCATCCTGCCGCTGGCGGTGCCGGGGCTCATTTCGGCGGGCATCTTCGCATTCACCCTGTCGTGGAACGAGTTCATCTATGCCCTCACGTTCGTTTCGTCGTCGGAGGTGAAGACGGTGTCGGTCGCGGTCGTGACCGAGCTCGTCGAAGGCGACGTTTATCACTGGGGATCCCTCATGGCAGGGGCGCTCTTCGGCTCGCTACCCGTGGCCATCCTCTACTCCTTTTTCGTGGAATATTACGTCTCGGGGCTCACCGGCGCCGTCAAGGAATGAGCCGGTATTGCGAATTACTCCCCAATAGGGGCCTTGCCGGTGATCTTCCAGCCCCCGTTGCTGTCTCATTCCATTGAGTTGCGGCGTAGATTCCCCCAATTGGGTAAAATCACCCGACATCAAGGAGCAGCCCATGAGCGTTCAGGACAAGATCAAGGAGCAGGTCACCGGCCACCGGGTGGTGCTTTATATGAAAGGCACCCCGCAGTTTCCGCAGTGCGGCTTTTCCAGTGCGGCGGTCCAGATGCTCCAGGCGTGCGGCGTCGGCGATTTCGCGTCCGTCAACGTATTGGCCGATGCCGATGTGCGCCAAGGCATCAAGGAGTTCGCCAACTGGCCGACCATTCCGCAACTCTACGTCAACGGCGAGTTTGTCGGCGGCGCGGACATCATGCGGGAAATGTATGAATCCGGAGAGTTGAAGCAGCTCTTGAGCGGGCAGCCCGCCTGAGGCGTTTTATCATCCGCAAAAAGGGCCGCTGCACGCGGCCCTTTTTTGTGACACCCGGATCGGGTCGAGAGAGACGGATGACCCGGCCGTACAGTTGTCCGCCGTAACCCGCGAGGAACTCCATGGAAGCATCGAAAGGTAGCGACACGCTGTTCTTGCTGTTGGGCGCCGTAATGGTGCTCGCGATGCACGGCGGGTTCGCCTTTCTCGAGCTGGGAACGGTGCGCAAGAAAAACCAGGTCAATGCGCTGGTAAAGATCCTGGTGGACTTCAGCGTTTCTACCGTTGCCTATTTTTTCATCGGCTATTCCATTGCCTACGGCACCGGATTTTTCGCGGGAGCCGAGTCGCTGTCCGCCCGCAATGGCTTCGAGCTCGTCCGTTTCTTTTTTCTGTTGACGTTTGCCGCAGCGATTCCGGCCATCGTCTCGGGGGGCATTGCCGAGCGCGCGCGATTCAACCCGCAACTTGCCGCCACCTTCCTTCTGGTCGGGTTCGTATACCCGTTCTTCGAGGGGATCGCATGGAACCAGCATTTCGGCGTGCAGGCCTGGCTGAAGATGACCTTCGGGCAGGAATTCCACGACTTCGCGGGAAGCGTGGTCGTGCATGCCATGGGGGGCTGGATCGGCCTCATGGCGGTGCTGCTTCTCGGCCCACGCCGGGGGCGCTACCTGCGGGACGGCGGCGTCAGCGCGCATCCGCCGTCGTCCATCCCGTTCCTGGCGCTGGGCGCGTGGATCCTCTCCGTGGGCTGGTTCGGATTCAACGTCATGTCGGCCCAGACGCTGGACAAGATCTCGGGCCTGGTAGCGGTCAATTCGCTCCTGGCGATGGCGGGCGGCACCATTGCGGCCTTCGTGGCAGGACGCAACGACCCCGGCTTCGTGCACAACGGCCCGCTCGCCGGATTGGTGGCCATCTGCGCGGGTTCGGATGTCATGCATCCTGTCGGCGCGCTGGCAACAGGCCTTGTCGCCGGCGCTCTATTCGTCTACCTATTTACGGCGACCCAGAACCGTCTTCGCATCGACGACGTGCTGGGGGTGTGGCCATTGCATGGCGTGTGCGGCGCGTGGGGTGGCATCGCGGCGGGCATCTTCGGCGCGAAGGCTCTGGGTGGCATGGGCGGGGTGGCCTTCGCCTCGCAATTGCTGGGAACGCTGGGGGGCATTGCCGTCGCCGTGATCGGCGGCGTGCTGGTCTACGGCGCTTTGAAGCTTGCGGTGGGGCTCCGCCTCGATCCCGAAGAGGAATTCAACGGCGCCGATTTGACGATTCACAAGATCACCGCGACACCGGAGCGCGAGGCGAGCTGGTGAGCCGCCCGAAAGCTCGCATTCCCGGATCGCCGGTTCGCTACGTTCGCGCCCTTTGCACGCGGCGCACATCCGGCACGCGTTTCAGGCCACGCATGACGCGGGCCAGATGCTGGCGATCCCGGACCTGTACGCTGAAGAACATCGCGAGTGCGCCACCGCCGTCCGGACGCTCCATCGAGACGTTGTCGATGTTGGCCTGCGCGTCGGAGATGGCAATGGCGAGCTCCGCCAGCAGCCCCCGGCGATCCGCGACCAGCAGGCGAATGCCGGCATCGAACAC
>JBDUCE010000423.1:0-2927 GCA_040003635.1 Betaproteobacteria bacterium | reverse complement strand
GAGGACTTGCCCCAATACAAGGCGGGATGCGCGTTGAATATCTGCAAGCCGCTCATGAAAAGGATCGTCAACGAAACGACATTGATCCAGTGCATTATCCGCACCGGCCCTGCATGGCGTGCATAAGCGTAGGTGCGCACGAGCGGGGCGCCGGTGACTGCGTGATCCATGCGCGTTCCTTTCCGATGGGCCGACAACGTGGCTAGCTGTGCAGCCACTGGGCGTTGGTCGCGCGACGCGACGATTCCTTATACTCCGCCGCCGCGCCGCTTGAAACGGCAGAAATTACCCCCGCAGCCGCGCGGCACCCATGCCATACAGCAGCAAGCCGGCCCAGGCCAGCGCGGCAAAGATCGCGCCGGTATGGAACGTGGTTGCCGGCCCGTAAATATCCCACAACCAGCCCGCCAGGGCGCTGGCCACCAACAGGGTGACGCCCCCGACGAGGTTGAATATCCCGAACGCCGTCCCGCGCAGATCCGGCGGCGCGGCCGCGGCCACCAGGGCCGCGAGCAATCCCTGGGTGAGACCCATGTGCAATCCCCATAGTGCCGCGCCGGTATAAAGCAGCGCGGGTCCGGCGGCACGGGCAAGCAGCAGATCGGCAACGATGAGCGCCACCAGGCCCGCGCTCAACAGGCGAGGACCCTGCCCCCGATCGGCTGCGGCGCCGGCGGGGTAAGCCGACAACGCGTAAACGACCGACATCACCACCATCACCCACGGCACCAACGCCACGGGGATGCCGACATTCTGCGCGCGCAGAATCAGGAAGGCCTCCGAAAAACGCGCCAGCGACAGGATCGCGGCGATGCCGACGATGACAGCGTAACGGCGCCCGAGCTTGCGCACTGCGCTCAACCGAAGCCGCTGGCGCGGCGGACCCGTCGCTGCGTCCGTTCTCGCCGGCTCTTTCACACCCACGACCAGCACTATCACCGCCAGGAAGGCGGGGATCACCGCCACCCAGAACGCGGCGCGGAAGTCGCCGGCAAAATACGCCATCGCCGCGAGTGCCAGCAGCGGGCCGCCGAATCCGCCGACCGTGTCCAGCGCCTGCCGCAGCCCGAAGCTCGCGCCGCGGATCTCGGGTGGCGTCAGGTCGGCGATCAATGCGTCACGCGGTGCGCCGCGAATGCCCTTGCCGACGCGATCGGCGAAGCGCGCGGCCACCACCCAGCCAAGGGTGGGCGCGAGCGGAAAGACGATCTTGGTCAGCGCGGCGAGGCCATAGCCGAACAGGACCAGCGGTTTGCGCCGGCCGAAGGCATCCGAGAGCACGCCCGAGAACACCTTGACGATAAGTGCGGTGGCTTCGGCGATGCCTTCGATGATGCCGATGGTGAGTGCGCTGGCGCCGAGCCCCACCGCAAGATATAGCGGCAGCAAGGCATGGATCAGCTCCGACGAGAGATCCATGCAAAGACTCACCAGACCCAGTGCCCACACCCCGCGCGGAATGGCGGCGAGCCCGATGCGCGCTTCCTTCAATCGCAGCTCATCGCCGGCCCGGCATCACTGCCCGAAATCGAATGCCGCCGTGAGATCTCCCGCATTGGCGCGCACCCCGGGCAAGGGCTCCAGCCCGAAGCGCCGGGTGATGAGCTTGATGATGGAGGTGGTGTCATACATCGTATGGTCAACGTAACCGCGCTTCGCAAAAGGCGAGATCACGATGGCCGGAACGCGGCTTCCCGGTCCCCAGCGATCGCCCTTCGGCGGTGCGACGTGATCCCAGAATCCGCCGTTCTCGTCATAGGTGACGATGATCGCGGTGGTTGGCCACAGGCGGCTGGCCTTGATCCTGGAGACGAGCTCGGCAATATGCAGGTCACCTTGGGCGACGTCGGTGTAGCTGGGGTGTTGATTGAGCGATCCTTGCGGCTTGTAGAAAGCGACGGCAGGCAACACGCCCTGGTCGATGCCGGCGACCAGATCGGCGTAGTCCTTGAGATGCTGCTCGCGATCGGCAGTACCGGGGGCAAACCGTGCGTAATAATTGAATGGCTGATGATGGGCTTGAAAATTCGCCGCCCCTTGTTCGCGGTTATAGAGCACCGCCCGCTTGACCTCGGGCGATTGCATGCCGTCTCTGAGTGCGTCGTTCCACGCGCCTGCATACCAGGCCCAGCGGATGCCTTTGGCGGAAAGCGTGTCGCCGATGGTCTTGGTCGTCTGGGGCGGTAGTGCGTGCCGCGCGGGATCGGTGAGGCGGGCATCGCCGCCCTTCGCCGGCGGCACCTGTGAAGGCTGGTAGGGCGGCTGCGTCGTGTTCACCGACCACCCATCGGGCGTCACATCGCCGTCGAACACGGCCAGGTCGCCGTCGCGGGCCGACGCCGGCGAACCGGGCTTGCGCTTGACCCAGCCGCGCTCGTCCTCTTGCGCGCGGACATTGGCGGGAGCCTTTTCGTCACGCGGCGTGCAGGCGCAGATCAACCATTGATGATTGAGATACGAGCCTCCGAACGCGCCCATGAAAAAGTTGTCGGCCAGCACATAGTCCTTGGCCCATTGCCACATCTTCATGGAAGAGCCGTCGTAATAGCCCATGACATAGCCGCCGGCATCCGAGACCGCCGCGAACCGGTCGTTGCGACCGCCGTCGATCTGCTCGATATTCTGGTAATACTTATGGACGGGACTTCGGACCTGCTTGGTCAGCGGCAGGTCGAGCGGCGGACCGTCGAGCCGGAAAGGACGATTGGCCATGTGGTACGGGAACGCCGGATCGGGATCCTTGCCCTTCCACGCCGGCGGCAATTCAACCAGGGGCGTGCCGTCGCGATCGACTTGCGTGTACTGCGCCGGGGTCGCGTTCCCGAGTCCGTTGGCTCCGGGAAACAGACCATAGAGATGGTCGAAGCTGCGATTCTCCGCATAGATCACCACGATGTGCTCGATGCGCGCCAGGCCGTCCCTGCCCG
>JBDUCE010000043.1:0-9826 GCA_040003635.1 Betaproteobacteria bacterium | reverse complement strand
AATGGAGGCGCTGTGGCAACCCGCCGGTTACATGCGCAATGTCGTCGAGTCGGTCAAAGTCACCGCCGCCTGAAGGAATCGCACATGAAATTACAAGACATTCATCGCGGGCGGCCTCGCCTGCGCGGCGCTCGGCGTCACGGTAGCTGCCACGGCCGCCGTCAAATCGATTGCGCTACCGGGCGACGGCGTTCAACTCAAGGCCAGCAGCCTTCCCGGCTACGCAAAGGCCCAGGTTAGTTGCGTGGCCTGTCACTCGGCCGAGTACATGCGCTACCAGCCGCCCACCGCGCCGCGACCGTCTTGGGTGGCGATGGTCACGCGCATGAAGGTGGTGTTCAAGGCGCCGATCGACGACGCCGACATGCCGGAGATCGTCGACTACCTGGCCAAGACCTACGGCAACGAGCAGCCCAAGTAAGACACGATGGGGTTTGCCCGAAAGCTCGGTTCCATCGCGGACGGGACACCAGGTGCACTCAGAGGGCCGCGCTTGATCGGGCTTGATGGGGCCTCTGCACGCGCGACGCCCTTGACGGCAAACCACGCCGACAACGGCTGCACGGCGAGTTCGAATCCGGCTTTCAACTGATCAAACACCTGACCGAGCTCCATGAAACGCCGGCAGGCGCAGTCCAGCAATTCATCTACTGCTATTGCAACGTTGCGCGAGGACACTACTAATGATGCAGATACCTGTCAGCGCACTCATCGGCGGTGGACTCATCGGGGTCAGCGCGATCCTGCTCCTGCTCTTCAACGGCCGGATCGCAGGAATCAGCGGAATTCTGAACGCGGCCCTCGATCCGGAGGAGACCGAAGGCGGCTGGCGCCTGCTGTTCCTGTCGGGCTTGATTCTGGGCGCAGGCGCTTACGTGTGGATTCGACCCGACGCCAATCCGACGCCGGTGGCCATGCCACTCTGGCTCCTGGGGATTGCAGGATTTCTGGTCGGCTTCGGCACCCGGATGGGAAGCGGCTGCACCAGTGGCCACGGTGTCTGCGGGCTCGGGCGATTTTCCTTTCGGTCGCTGGTGGCCACACTGGTCTTCATGGCCACGGGCATTGCCACCGTCTTAGTGGTGCGGCATATCACGGGAGTGGTGTGATGCCCAGACTGTTTTCCGGGTTGATTGCAGGTTTGCTTTTCGGCCTCGGCCTGGCCATTTCCCAGATGATCAGTCAGCAAAAGGTCCTGTCGTTCCTCGACATTTTCGGGAAGTGGGACCCGACTTTGCTGTTTGTCATGGGCGGCGCCGTCGCTGTCACGGCATTGTTGTCTCGCGTCGTATTGAGGCGCCCTCGGCCGCTCTTCGAGCGCAAGTTCTATTTGCCCGACAGTTCCGCCATCGACCGTCCGCTCGTCGTGGGCAGCGCCTTGTTCGGCATTGGCTGGGGATTGGGAGGATTCTGTCCCGGGCCTGGATTCGCCTCGCTCGCCCTCGGACGGATCGAACCATGGGTGTTCGTTGCGACGCTGGTCATCGGTTCCCAGGCGTGTAAATGGCTTTCGTCAAAACCAAGCGCGCAACACGCTGGAGCGCGGGATGATCAATCAGCGCTATGACCCGAGCCGGCTCCGCGGAGCCTGCCGATGCTGCACTTACTGGACCGTAAGAATCGAAGCGGTAGTGAGCGTAGTGACGGCCCACACTAGGGGCGCACATACGCGTAGCCTTCCTGCTGTTTCTTCATGATCTCGACAACGCCGGCGGGAACGTAGCCGATTTTTGGAAGCATGTCGTCATACGTGAGCTTTTGCCCATGCATGGTGTTCTCGCAGGCCACTATCTTCACGCCGTTCGCGAGCGCATCGGCAATTCCTTTTCCTGCCTCCGAATCTTTTTTCAGCATGGCGATGCCCGGTCCGTAGGCAACAATCTCGATATCGACTTCGTCGTCGCCCAAATCCTGCTGCACGTTTTTTGCGTTGTTCAATGCCAGGCCCCACTTCTTCGGGTCGCCGTCGCTCACCTGAAGAACCAACCTGTTTTTGGCCGGTGCTTTTTGTACCTGCTGCTGTTCCGAACCGCCCGCGGCGTGGGTCGCCATCGGCGTACCGAATACGATCAATGCCGGAATCACCGGTAACCACAAAAGCCATTTGCTGCCTGTCATGATGTCGCTCCTGGTTAACAAGGTTTAGTCAGTGTTCGGTTGCGTTGACTGAAGTGATTCGCGTTCCATCGTCAGGTAGGTCCCATAGGCATTGATGTGGTTGGCTGCACCGAACGCCGGCAGCTTGGAAAAACGACTCCAGTCCGTTGCCCCGAAGGCCTCGTCGAAAGGTACGAAATCGGCCACGGCCTTGCCCATTGCGGAGCGCAAATAGACCAGATATTCCTTTGTCACCTGCAAGTCCTTGACGGGATCAACTGACGCTTTGCCGTGCCCCACGACGAGCATCATCGGTTTCAGCGCCAACAGCCGGTCGATCGCCGCCAGCCAGCGCTTGCTGTCGGCGTCGCCAACGAACGGGATCCGGCCGGCGACAATGATATCCCCGGCAAATACGACGCGATCTTCGCGAACGACCACCGCGATGTCTTCCGGAGAATGCGCAGGCCCCAGGTACACCACATCGAAGTGCAATCCTCCGAGGGTGAATTCCGTGTCGCCCTGCAGATAGGCATCAGGCGGCACGATGCGCGTGGATTCGTCTACCCATGGGAAGAGGTCGGCTCGCCGTTGCGCGAGGCGCCTGGGTGCCTCCGCGTTTTCAAGATATTCGCGCGCCTCCTGGTGCGCCCACACCTCGACGCCGATCTCCTTGAACGACTGCAGACCGTAAAAGTGATCGGCGTGATAATGAGTAACGATGACGCGCTTGATGGGTTTGCTGCTCACCTTGCGGATCGCGTCGATCAAAGCTCGACCCAATGCCGGCGTGCCCAGCGCATCGACCACCACGATACCGTCGTCGGTGACGACGAAACCGGCGTTGGAATTGAAACCTTGATTCGCCCCCGACGCCAGCCCCAGCTCCCCCTCGACATAATAGGCGTGCGCACTGACTTTGACCGGCACCAGCGTCATGTCTCCCGTCGTTGCGGCCTGCACGGCCAGCACCAGGCAGCTCGAGCACAACGCCATGCACCAGAAGACCGGGCGCATCATCAGGCCATGCCGGGGTTGCCGTCCATGCCCTCGAGGCGCGGCAGATTCAAGGAACGTGGGGTGATGACTTTTTGATCGCGAAGATAGCCTGCCATCAGCTTCCAGATCGGATCGCCGCCCGCATTCCTGGATTCTTCGGAAACCGGTGCCCAGCCCGCGACCTTGTATTTCTTGTCCGCATCGATCGGCTTTCCGCGAAGTCTCATGTCGCTGATGCGCTCCCCGATTTTTGCGTTGGGCTCGCACGCATACCCGAGCCCGCCGACGCGCACCATGTCGCCCCCTTGCTGGTAGTAGGGATCCGGATTGAACAGGTTGTCGGCCACGTCTTCCAGGATGGTCTTGATCGTCTCGCCGGTGAGCTCGTTCAGTGTCGTGTAGGGATAGGTGATGGCGGTTTGATCCATCAGGTGCTCCATCGTGATCGCTTGTCCGGGCAGGAGCGACGTGCCCCAGCGGAAACCCGGTGAAAAGGCAATCTCGGCGTCCTTCGTCGCCATGAGGCCGTCGAGGATGAGCTGATCGAAGGTGCCGTTGAAGTTCCCGCGCCGGTATAGAAGTCCCTCGGTCACCGCGAGCTTCTCGCCGAGTTGCGCCTCATAGGGTGCACGGACGCGCGTAACCAGCGCCGCCATATCGGGATCCGCAGGCAGCAGGTTGGAAAAGATGGGCAGCAGCTTGTAGCGAAAACCGGCAACCTTGCCTGCCGTGACGTCCAGGTCGAGGACCGCGAGGAACTTGCTGTTGCTGCCCGCATTGGTCACCAGCGTCTGGCCACCGGCATTTTTCACCACGAGCGGCGCGGGCACACCGTCGTGCGTATGCCCGCCCAGAATGGCGTCGATGCCGCGTACCCGCGAGGCCATCTTGATATCCACGTCCATGCCATTGTGCGAGAGCAGCACGACGGCCTGGGCGCCCTTCCCGCGAGCCTCGTCGACGACCTTCTGCATGTTGTCGTCCTGAATCCCGAAGCTCCACTCGGGAACCAGATAGCGGGGATTGGCGATGGGCGTATAGGGGAACGCCTGGCCGATGACGGCCACGGGGATGCCGTTGACGCGCTTGATCACAAAAGGCGGGAACACCTGATCGCCGAAGTCGGTCGTGCGCACATTCTGGGCGATGAAATCGATCCTGCCCGCGAAGTCCCGCCCGATGATTTCCTTGACGCGTTCGGCGCCGAGCGTGAACTCCCAGTGGCCGGTCATCACGTCGACCCCGAGCAGCTTCTGGGCATCGACCATGTCCTGGCCTTTGGTCCACAGCGCTGTTCCCGATCCCTGCCATGTGTCGCCACCATCGAGCAGCAAGGCACCGGGACGGCTGGCCTTGAGGCGCTTGACCAAGGTTGCCAGGTGGGCAAATCCGCCGATCTTCCCGTAGGTCTTTGCGGCCTGCTCGAAATCGAGGTACGTGAAGGCGTGGGCTTCACGTGTCGCGGGCTTGATATTGAAATACCTGAGCAACGCTTCGCCGACCAGATGCGGTGGCCGGCCTCGGCTGTCCGCGATGCCAAGATTCATGTTGGGCTCGCGAAAATAGGTCGGCAACAACTGCGCGTGGCAATCGGTAAAGTGCAACAGGCTTACATTGCCGAAGCGGGGAAGCTCGTAAAAGGTGGTGCCGTCGGTATCCGCGAGCGCCGCGCGACTGTCCAGAGCGAGACCGCCGGCCGAGGCGATCGCCAGCATCTGCAGGAATTCTCGCCGGTTCATTGGTTGACCGGCGACGCGGGATCGAGCAGCAGCGCGACTACGTCCTTGATCTGCTGTTCGGCCAGGATGCCGTGTTGTCCGAACCGCGGCATGTTGGAACACGCGGAAAACGCTTCGGCGTTATAGATCTTGCCGAAGGTGTATTTCTGGATCTCCATGCTGCTGCCACGAAGCTTGCCGTATTGATAGAGACTCGGCCCGATGGTGCCGTAGGCTACTTCCTGCCTGGACAATTGGTGACACGCGTAGCAGTTGCCACCGGTCGGCTGGCGGGGATCGTCGGAGAACTGTTTGCCAACGCCGCTCTGCGCGATCCTCTCTCCGGCTTTCCAGTCGCCCATCAGCTTTCCGTCAACGGGATAATTGATCGTCGCCAGTTGCGCGTGCTCGATCTTTTCGGCCATCGCCTTGGGCAGCGGTCCACTATCATTGGTCCGGCTGCACAGCCTTTGTGTTTCATCCTGATCGAGCCGGTCGAGTCCGGCCTGTCCCTTTTCCTTGAACGACGCTTTCATGACTTGCAGCGCCCGTTCGGCATAGCGGTTGTCGGTGGCTACCGTAGCGCATCCGGCAACGACGAGCGCGGCGAGCGCGGATACTGCGATGATGTGCTTCATGGTGCCTGTCTCCTCTATCGCTTCAGCGCCGGCGCGTCGAGCATTCCGCCTTCGGCCTTCTTCGCCAGATAGGACGTCAATGCGATCGACGCCTCCGAGGTGAACTGAAGGTCCGGAAAGCGCTGCTGCCGGAAGCAATCGTTGAGTCGCCACTGGAAGGTCCGCAGCTCGCCCTGCGAAACCCGGTAAGCCGGCCAGGTGGTATAGGCGAGTTGCGCCTGCTTCGGATCGGTGAGGTTCGGCAGGTCCTGGAGACGGATCCGTTTCCCGGTCTCCGCGTGACACGTCGCACAGGCGAAGTCGTGAGTTCCCCCGCGATAAAAGAACATCTGCTCGCCCAAGAGGTAGGCGTCCTTTTCCTTGGGATGACCGAGCGCCACGCGCATCGGTGTGCCGCGCGATTCCGCGGTGATCCATGCTGCCAGTGCCTCGATATCGGAGCGCTTCTCAGGCGAGCCAAAAGGCGTCCTGGTCGCGTCTGCGAAGGTGAAACCCTGCATCGTCACCATGCAATGAACCAATCGCGTTTCCATGTCCATCACGCGATCCGCGTCGGCGAAGTATCTGGGGAGCTCGGCATACGCTCCCTTGACCACGCCGGGACCCTTGCCCAGGTCGCACCTTTCCAGCGAAACCTTGTTGGGTCCGCGTTGCTGCTTCCACAAGTCTGCCCCCCGCGCCTCCCACAACTCGGCAGGATTTCCGTCCTGGAGCAACTGCCGGTACCTGGCGATTTCTTCCGATGCCGATTTTTCCTGTGCAACGGCGGTGAACGCCCATAGCAATCCGGTCAGTACCAACAAGCGCCGGGACGCGATGCAGAGGGTCATAGCTTGTTCTCCTTGCCCATCGATTGAGTCACGTGGAATCGGGTTTCGCGGTTGCAAGCATCGGCGCTGGCGGCCGGGCTCCTGCGAGAGACCTGGCGGATCGATAGCTGCGGATTAGGCCCTGCCGCGCAATCCACCACCCCGCTGACGCCGGTGTCAGGTAAACGTCGCCTCGTCCGTTCGGGTGTCGCCCTTGGTGTCCACCCAGGTAATCTGGATTTTGTCGCCCTTCGCCGCTCCCTTGAACCGGAAGTTGAGAAACGGATTCTTGGAAACGGCGGGGCCCCACTGCGCTGCCAGCACCGAACGGCCCTTGAACATTGCATTGACCGTCTGGATGAAATGGGCCGGCACGATCTGACCATTCGCATCCTTCCGCTGGCCCGTTTCCATCTCGTGGCTGAACAACACTTTCACGTCGGCCGCGTCGCCCTGCACGCTCGCACGAATTCTCATCGGATCTGCCATGATGCCTTTCTCCTTGAGTGCTTGAACGGATTGCTAGCCGCCGCAACCACCAAGCGTGACCTTGATTTCCTTGGCGACGGTGTAGTACTTGCCGTCGGCCTTGACCAACGCAAAGACGTTCGAGGTTTGTCCCATTTTCACCCGCGTGCCGATATTGGGTTCCGTCCCCTCCGGTATCTCGAAAGTCGCGGTGAGCATGTTCGGGTTCTTCTCGATCAGAATCGCGATCGACTCGGTCTTTGGAATCTTGCTCAGCACCGACACCGGCACGACTGCGCCATTCTCCGCGATGTCCGGCGCAGTCATAACGATGTCAGCGCTCTCGGCGGGATTGCCGCCGCCCAGCGCCTTCATGGTGTCGGCAAAATTCTTGGTGTCGAACGCCGCTTTGTTCCATTCGGCACTGATGGCCTCCCCCGGCTTCAGGAAGCCACTTGCAAAGATCAGCGTAAGGAGCGTTATTCCGCCTCCGGTTTTCAAAGCCTCTCGGCGTGCGTTGTTCATGTCTGTTCCTTTCCTGGATTCACTCTGTGGTGGACTCGTTGCGGCCCCGCGATGGCGCGTTCTGCTTCTGGTTGGCGCCGGCGCGCAGAGAGCACCATTACTTCGCGCCCTTACTTCGCGCCGGCGAGAATCCATTGCACCAGCGCCTTGACATCGTCATCCTTGAGCTGCGATTGCGGCGGCATCGGAACCTGGCCCCAGGCACCCGATCCGCCATTTTTAACTTTGCTCGAAAGCCTTGCCTCGGCATTCGTGTCGTTTGCGTATTTCGCTGCGACTTCGCTGAAACCGGGACCGACAATCCTGTTTGCGAGCCCGTGACAGGCGAGGCAGCCCGCCTGGGTGGCGAGCTCTTTTCCCGGTGGCGTGGCGGCCGCCTGATTCCCGGAGGTGCTTGGCGCTGCCTTGACTGGTGGGATGGAATTGGTCGTCTGCTGGCCGCGTACCGCGCCGATGCTTCGGTTCTGATCGGCCAGATTACCGCTGGCGCCCCGGGTTACGGCGGGAAGCATCGATGTCACCTTGGCTTCGGTGAGGCAATCCTTCATGCAGGCCGCGTTCTTGACATCGGGCTTGCCGCGGACGTCCCATAACCCGTGGTCGCGCGTCATGCCATTGCGATTGGGCAAGCGACCCTGCGCCTCGCTCATGTTTCTGTCCGAAAGAACGAAATCATCGGGAACGATGCTGCCCAGATTGAGAACATAGGCGGTGACGGCGTACACCTCGTCGGTGGACAGCGACTTGGGTGCATTCCAGGGCATCGCGCGGCGGATGTAATCCCAGAGGGTGGACAACGTCGAAAGCTTCATCAGGGTGGTGCGGGGTTGCTCCGGATTGAGGAGCGACTTCACACGGCCCGTCCTGATATCGTCGGCCGTGGTCCCGCCCACCAGGGGTGCGAAAACTTCGTTGCTCTCGCCGAAGGTACCGTGACAGGACGCGCATTTGCCTTCCCAGATCTCCTGCCCTTTCTGTACCGAACCCGATCCCGCCGGAAGGCCCTGAAAATCCGGCCGCACATCGATGTCCCACGCCTTGATTTCCTCAGGCGTCGCGGGGCGGCCGACCCCCACGTAATGGGATTGCGCAGACGCAAGCATCAGCCATCCCATCAATCCGAACGCCATCAGCGCCCTAAAACACCTGGACATTGCCGATCTCCCCGCTTTCGGCGATCTTCCACGACTGGATGGCATTGTTGTGGTAGATGGAGCGCGTACCACGTACGGCGCGCAATTGATTGATCTTGGGCTGCACGTAGCCGGTGTCATCGATGGCGCGGCTTTGCAGGATCGCCGGCGTGCCATCCCACACCCAGTCGATGTTGAATCGCACGAGCGCCTTTGGTAGCACCGTCGATTCCAGGCGCGCGGTGCGCCAGGTTCGCCCGGCATCGAACGAAACGTCGACGCGCCGGACCTTGCCGCGGCCGGACCAGGCGAGTCCCGTCACGTTCAATGTTCCTTTGTCGAGCAGCGTCTGTCCGCCGGAAGGCGACGTGATCACCGACTTGCACTCCTGGATGGAGGTGTATTGGCGTTCCCTCCCGTCAGCCATCAAATCGATGTAGTGAAGCACTTCGTCCTTGGTGCCGAACGGCTGGTCGCCGACCTTGATGCGGCGCAGCCACTTGACCCAGGAAACCCCCTGCAGGCCAGGCGCCACCAGGCGCAGCGGATAGCCGTTCTCGGGCCGGAGCATCTCGCCGTTCTGTCCGTAGGCCACCAGCACGTCATCGAGCGCACGGTCGATGGCGATGGTGCGCGTCATACCCGATCCGTCGGCGCCTTCGGCCAGCACGAACTTGCCGTTTTTCTTGTCCCAGCCGCAGTCATCCAGGATGACCGACAAGGGAATGCCGGTGAACTCGCTGCACGACAGCATGCCGTGCGTGTATTGAACGGTAGGGACAGCGACGTTGCCCCATTCCATCCCGGTGTTGGCGCCGCATTCGATGAAATGGATACGCGAGACCGAAGGCAGGCGCATCAGGTCATCCATGGTGTAGACCTTCGCCGTCTTCACCATGCCGTTCACCATCAGGCGATGCTGGCTGGGATCGACATCCTGCCAACCCTGGTGGTGCCGCTCGAAGTGCAGGCCGCTGGGCGTGATGATGCCGAAGAGACTTTGCAATGGGGCGAACGATACCGACGCGGCCGATACGCGCGTGAGCCCCGGACTCTCGCGCCGCTGCAGGCTTTGCTCGAACCTGGAGGGAACGCCGTAGCCGCTGGACGCCACCGGCTTGCCCAGCGTCGTGCTCCAGGGGGGCAGGTTGAGGATTGCCGCGTCGCCCGCCGCCGCCGCCTTCGCCGCTGCCGGCGCGACCAGTGCGCCCGCTCCCGCGATCAACGCCTGGCGGAGAAAATCGCGCCGCCCGCCTCGCACCGCAGCAATATCCTGCGGCGAGAGAAAATTCTCCGGCGCCGGCCGCAAATGCGCTCTCCGCCAGGCTCTCTCAGCCATGAAAAACCTCCTATGCTCATATCCGCATCCGCTCATATATACGGCGGATGTCGCAACGGGTGTCGACTGCGTTTCGCGGGATTCAGGCCACCCGGCGCCG
>JBDUCE010000422.1:0-2934 GCA_040003635.1 Betaproteobacteria bacterium | reverse complement strand
CCCGGCATGCGCATCAAGTGAACCTGCCAATCGTCGCCCGCGAATCGTCATCCCCGCGAACGCGGGGATCCATTTTGGAGCGCGGAAACGGACCGTGTGCGCGGGAACGGTCGAGCTTTGTCATGGTTGGTGCCCGAGGAATGGACTCCGCATTTGCAGGAATGGCGGAGTTTCGTCATGCTTTTGCGTAATCCTGCGTAAGCACGCATGGCCTTCGACGGGTTGCTCCTCATGCTGATGGCGATCGTCGGCTGGATCGTCGTCGGCGCGCTGGGACTCTCCCGACCGCGTGATCTGCGGTTCATCAGTCAGATCCTGTTTCCCGCCGGGGCGGTCATTGCCTTGTTGATGGCCGTGGGCGCTGTGGTGGCCATTGGGGGCCCACCGCAGACGCGCATTCTGGCCCTCGGTCTGCCGGATCTGCCTTTCCATGTGCGACTCGATGCCCTGTCTGCATTTTTCGTGCTGCTGCTCGGCGCCGTGAGTGCGGCCATTTCCATTTTTTCGGCTGGCTATTTCAGGACCAGCGAGGGCACGCCGCCCGGCGCCATCTGCTTTCAGTACCACGCGTTTCTCGCCGCGATGGCACTGGTGCTGATCGCCGATGACGCTTACCTCTTCATGGTCGCGTGGGAGACGATGGCGCTGGCGTCGTTCTTTCTCGTCATTACCGAGCATCGGCTGCCGGAGATCCGCCGGGCAGGCTTTCTCTATCTTCTTATCGCGCACATCGGGGCCATCGCCATCCTGCTGTGCTTCGGGGTATTGCAAGGCGGCCAGGGCGATTACACCTTCGGCGCCATGCGGACGGCACATCTGTCGGGCCGGTGGCCGACTGCCGCGTTCCTGCTGGCGCTTTTTGGCTTTGGAGCCAAGTCCGGATTGCTGCCACTGCACATATGGCTGCCCGAAGCCCATCCTGCGGCGCCATCCCCCGTGTCGGCATTGATGAGCGGCGTCATGCTCAAGACCGCGATCTACGGTCTCCTGCGCGTGACGTTCGACCTCCTTGGAACACAGCTCTGGTGGTGGGGCGTCGTAGCGCTGGCGTTAGGCCTTGTCACCGCGCTGTTCGGGGTGATCTTCGCGTGCGTGCAAACCGACATGAAGCGGCTGCTCGCGTATTCGTCGATCGAAAACATCGGCATCATCGTCGCCGGCATCGGTCTCGCCATCCTGTTCAAGGCGTATGACAAGAACCTCATCGCGGCGATCGCCATGACCGCGGTCCTTTATCACGCCCTCAATCACGCTTTTTTCAAGAGCCTGCTCTTTCTTGCGACGGGTTGCGTGCTGCATGCAACGCGTGAGCGCAGTCTCGGCAGGCTCGGGGGACTCATCCATCGGATGCCATGGGTGGCGTGGCTCGCACTGGTCGGCACGCTCGCAAGCGCCGGCCTGCCGCCGCTCAACGGCTTTGTTTCGGAATGGCTGTTGCTCCAGGCATTTCTGTTCACGCCGAGCCTGCCGCAATCGTTTGTGAACATGCTGGTTCCGGTGGCGGCCGCGGCATTGGTCCTCGCAGCGGCGCTTGCGGCCTACGTCATGGTGAAGTTCTTTGGCGTGGTGTTTCTCGGACGTCCGCGCGAGGCCAACCTCGACCGCGCACACGACGCAGGCAAGCTGGAGCGCGCCGGCCTCGTCTGTCTCGCCACCGGTTGCGTCCTGCTCGGGCTCTTTCCGGTCACCGTCATTGGCGTTATCGACCCGGTAAACAGGTCGCTCTTGGGCGACGCGGCCCTTCACCCCGGGTTGGGTAGCTGGCTGATGCTGGCACCGCTCAACCCCGACCGCTCGAGCTACAGCCCGCTGGTCGTGCTGGTGGTGATTGCTGCGGTGGTATTGCTGACGGTGTACGTCGTGCATCGGGCCTACCACGGCCGCGTGCGGCGGGCTCCGGTGTGGGACTGCGGATTTGCGGCGCAGACGCCACGGATGCAGGATACGGCCGAGGGTTTCGGCCAGCCGATCCGCCAGGTGTTCGAGGCGTTCTTCCGCATGGAGCGCCATCTGCCGACGCCCTTCGACCGCGAGCCGCGATACCGGGTCACCGTCGATGACCCGTTCTGGCACTGGCTCTACCTGCCGGTGGCTCGCACCGCCGACCGCCTGGCTCGCCTGGTGGGTTTCATTCAGCAGGGCCGCATCTCGGTCTATCTCGTCTACAGCTTCGTGACGTTGCTCACCTTGCTCGCCATGGTGCGATGAACATCGGCGGCTTCATCTCCCAGTTGTTGCAAGTGCTGATTGCGTTGGCGCTCGCACCGCTCCTGGTCGGGTGGGTCAACCAGTGCCGGGCGTGGCTGCAGAACAAGTCGGCACCGTCGCTGCTGGTTCCGTATCGAGCGATCCACAAGCTTTTTATCAAGGACGCGGTCGTTGCGGAAACGGCATCGCCGATCTTTCGCATCGCGCCGTACATCATGTTCGGAGCAATGTGCTGCGCGGCCGCCATCGTGCCGTCGCTGGCGACCGACCTTCCGTTCGCGAGTGCCGCCGATGCCATCGCGCTGGTCGGGCTGTTTGCGCTGGCGCGCGTATTCGTCGCCCTGGCCGCCATGGACACCGGCACCGCCTTTGGCAGCCTCGGCGCAAGACGGGAAATGTTCATCGGCTTTCTGGCGGAGCCGGCGCTTCTGATGGTGCTGTTCACCGCATCGCTGATTTCGGGGAGCACGTCGCTGCCGACGATTGTGGACACGCTTGCCCACCGCGAATTCGCGATTTACCCGAGCCTCGCGTTTGCGGGTGTGGCATTCACCATGGTGTCGCTGGCCGAAAACGCGCGGGTGCCGGTGGACAATCCCGCGACGCACCTCGAGCTCACGATGATCCACGAGGCGATGATTCTCGAGTATTCGGCGCGCCATCTCGCGCTCATCGAATGGGCGTCGGCGCTGAAGCTGTTCAACTATTCGTGCATCGGCCTGGCGC
>JBDUCE010000421.1:0-2941 GCA_040003635.1 Betaproteobacteria bacterium | reverse complement strand
TTGAGAATGTCGGCCAGTTTCGGATTGGCATCCAGCGCCTTCTTCGTGACCACGGGGGTCAACGCATACGCAGGAAAGTACCCCTTGTCGTCCTTCAAGACGATGAAGTTGAATGCCGGAATGCGGCCATCAGTCGCGAACACCAATCCGACGTCGACCTGCTTTTCCTTCAAGGCCTGATAGACGAGACCGGTATCCATGCGCTTCACGTTCTCGCGCGCGAACTCGAACCCGTACTTTTCCTCGAGCGGCTTCAGACCATCGGGCCGGGCATAGAACTCGGCATTGCTGGCCAAGGTTAGCTTGGCGCCATCCTTCACTTTCTTGGCAAGGTCGCTGATGCTGGTGATTCCCTGCTTCTTGGCCTCGTCCTGATTCATCGCCAGGGAATACGTGTTATTGGCCTTCGAAGGATTCAGCCAGACCAACCCTTTCGCCGCATCGAGCTCCTTGACCTTGGCGTAGGTGTCGGTGGGGGAGAGCCGCTCGGTGATCTTGTTGTAGGTAATGAGCGACGTGCCCGTGTACTCCCAGTAAGTGTCGATCTGCCCGCTCTCCTGCGCCTGGCGCAGCACCGCACTACCCATCCCCGCTTTGACATCCACCTTGTAGCCCTTGGCCTGGAGCAACTGGGCGGTCATGGCGGCCATGATCTGCTGTTCCGTAAAGTTCTTGCCGCCGACCACGATGTTTTGTGCCATCACTGCGGCCGCGGTGATGTTCAGCAGCGCACCGGCCGCCAGGATCGAGAGTGCACGATTCATTTTCATTGCTGTCTCCTAGATTACGTTCAAACCGCGTGCAAGAGGTAACGCTTCCCTACCGCAGCGGGTTTACACCGCGTGGAACTACATAGTACGAAATGGCGCCGACGGCAAAATCCACGAGCACCGCCAGCAGCGCCGTCGGTATCGCGCCTGCGAGCATCATTCCAGGTTCGTTCAGGTCGATGCCGGTGAATATGAGCTCGCCCAACCCGCCGCCGCCGATCAAAAACGCGAGCGGTGCCGTGCCCACATTGATGGCCAGTGCGGTACGGATCCCGGCAAAGGTGACAAAAAGTGCGTTCGGCAGCTCCACGCCGCGGAGGATTTGCATCGGTTGCATCCCCATGCCATTGGCGGCCTCGACCAGATAGGGCGGCACGCCGAGCATGCCGGCGTAAGTGTTGCGCACGATGGGCAGGAGCGAAGCCACCCACAAAGCGAAGATCGCAGGCACCGTGCCGATGCCGAGCAGGCTCATCGCGAGCGCCAGTACCGCAAGCGTGGGCACCGTGCTGCCGATGTTGAGCGCCTGCATCATCGACTCGGCTGACCTGCGCATGCGCGGCCGGCTGAGCCACAGGCCCAACGGCACGCCGATCGCGATCGCCAGACCGCCCGAGATCGCCACCAGCTTCATGTGTTGCTGCGAGAGAAAGACGATGTCCGACCGGTATTTCGCGATCTGGTCGAAAAGGCCGCTGCGCTGTGCCAGCACGCCCAGGGCGAACATCGCGATCAGCGAGACCACGATAAGACCCCTGCCGGTTAGCGCGGCGCGCATGGCTCCTACACCGCTCTCTTCGAGCCGTCGCGGTAGGTGTCGCCCAGGAGGCGCGTGATCCCTCGCTGGGTAACGACTCCGGCATAAAGACCGTCGTGGTCAACGCAGGTCAGCCACGGCACGTCGTACATGAACATCATGGACACGGCCGTGCGCAGATCCTCGTCGAGCCTGACTGTTGCGGGCAGCCGGGCACCGTATTCCGCGACGGTCCCCTCCTGACCCTTGCAGACATCGCGGCCAAGATAACCCTGCGGCCGGCCGCCGTCATCGACCATCACCACGAACTCCTGGTCGTGCTCGTTCATCAGCGACACGGCCCGTTCGAGTCGATCCTCAGGCTGCACGCGCGGCGCGGCCGGATGGAGCGCCGCTTCGACCTTCACCAGGCGAAGGCGCTTGAGGGTCCGGTCGGTGCCGACGAAATCGGCGATGAAGCTGTTGGCCGGGTGGGCCAGGATGTTGTCGGGACTGTCGAACTGCTCGAGCTTGCCCGCTCGGAAAATGGCGACCTTGTCGGCCATCTTCACCGCTTCGTCGATGTCATGGCTGACGAACATCACCGTCTTCTTGAGCCGGCGGTGGATCTTCAGGAACTCGTCCTGGATCACTTCGCGGTTGATTGGATCGATCGCACCGAACGGCTCATCCATCAACAGCACCGGCGGATCGGCAGCAAGCGCCCGCGCGACGCCGACCCGCTGTTGCTGGCCGCCCGACAGCTCCTTCGGGTAGCGCTTGAGAAAGATCGCGGGCTCGAGATTGATGGTGGCCAGGAGCTCGGCCGCGCGCGCGCGCGCTTTCTCCATATCCCAGCCGAGGAGCTTGGGCACCACGCAGATGTTTTCCTCGACCGTCATGTTGGGGAAGAGACCGATCTGCTGGATCACGTAGCCGATGGTGCGGCGCAGCTCGACCGGATCGTAGGCGTCGGTGTCCTTGCCGTTGATGTAGATCTTGCCCGAGGTCGGCTCGACCAGGCGATTGACCATCTTGAGGGTCGTCGTCTTGCCGCAGCCGGACGGGCCGAGCAGCACGCAAATCTCCCCGTCGGCGACTTCGAAACTGATGCGATCGGCCGCCATCGCGGCGCCACCCGGAGTCTCGAACACTTTGGTCACATTTTCGAGCTTGATCATGGAGAGGCCCCTAATTGTCCCGGGCGACGCGGGCCGGGGAAAGGCGCAGACCCTTCGGCGTCAGTTTGTGCTGGACCCAGAGCAGAAAATAATCCGCAAATATGGCCAGGAGACTGACGGCCAGCGCGCCGGTGATCAACTGCCGCGAATCGGTTTGCGAGATGCCGCGGCTGATGAAAGCGCCGAGGCCCCCCGCGCCAATGTAGGTTGCAATCGCGGTAATGCCGATGTTGATCACCACCGCTATGCGCACG
>JBDUCE010000042.1:0-9871 GCA_040003635.1 Betaproteobacteria bacterium | reverse complement strand
ACTCGCGGGCAAGCGCATCGCGGTGGAGCGCAACGGCGAGATCGTCCCGCGCAGCCGCTATGGCGAGATGACGCTCGAGGATGGCGACACCCTCGAGATCGTGGTGGCGGTGGGCGGCGGCTGACCAGCAGCGTTGCGGGGCGTAAAATACGCCCATGAATGCTCCTCATCGGCCCGCTCAGCTCTCCCCGGAGGCAGGAACCGCCGACCTCCTCATGATCGCCGGGCAAAGCTATCGCTCGCGCCTTCTGGTCGGCACCGGCAAATACCGTGATTTCGCGCAAACCCGGGAGGCGATAGTCGCCTCCGGTGCCGAGATCGTGACGGTCGCCATTCGTCGCACCAACATCGGCCAGGACGCCAGCGCGCCGTCGCTGCTCGACGCGCTGCCGCCAAGCGAGTTCACCTACCTTCCCAATACGGCCGGTTGCTATTCCTCCGACGAGGCCATTCGCACGCTGCGTCTGGCCCGCGAGCTGCTGGACGGTCACCGGCTGGTAAAGCTCGAGGTGCTGGGCGATCCGCACACGTTGTTTCCCAATGTGCGCGAAACGTTCAAGGCCGCCGAAATCCTGGTGCGCGACGGCTTCGATGTCATGGTCTATACCTCGGACGACCCCATCGCCGCGCGCGAGCTCGAAGCCCTCGGCTGCGTCGCGATCATGCCGCTTGCCTCGCTCATCGGCTCAGGCATGGGCATCCTCAATCCATGGAACCTGCGGCTCATCATCGACCAGGCCAAAGTACCGGTGCTGGTCGATGCGGGAGTGGGAACCGCCTCGGATGCCGCGATTGCGATGGAGCTTGGCTGCGAAGGGGTGCTCATGAACACCGCCATCGCCGCCGCCAGGGACCCGGTGCGCATGGCCCGCGCCATGCGTCTTGGCGTCGAGGCGGGACGCGAAGCCTGGCTCGCCGGCCGCATGCCGAGAAAGCCGTACGCGGCCAGCCCCACCTCGCCCACCGCCGGCCTCATCGGCTGATCACGGCATCCGGGCATGACGGCATCTGCTGCACGCCGGAGCGCGGCCGCGGCCGGTGTGGTGCTGTTGGCATCGCTCGCGGGCAACACTTATGCCGTGGCGCTCACGGCGGCGGAAGTGGCGGCGGCGTGCGCCGGCGCCGACGGGCTCGCGCATTGCGGCCGGCTGATCGAGGACATCCAGTCGAAGCGCCTGCCCGCCCTGGCGGTGCGGGAAGGCGACACCCTGCACCTCACGCTCTACCCATCCGGCCGCACGTCGTTCGCCGATACGCCGGCGCCGAATGGAGGACGCTCTTATAGCCTTTGGGATTATCTCGACTCCGTGAACATCGCGGTCCTCTACGTCGTGCAGGGCGACGATGCCTCGTTTGCACTATTGCAACGCACCAGTGGCCGCACTTACGAAGTCCCCGCCGAGCCTCGATTGGCACCCGACCGGCAACGATTGGTCACCGCTGATTTCTGTGAAAGCCGCTGTACGAACGAGGTGACGCTCTTTCGGGTCAGCCGCGACGCGGTGCGCAAGGAGGCAAGCTGGAAGCCGGCGGAGGCCTGGATCGACGCCACGGTGCGATGGAAATCAGCCGACATTCTCGAGATCGAGTACACGCGCAGTGGGGATGCCACCACCAGGACGCTCGAGCGGCGGCTGGACGCAACAGGCTGGACTCGCGTTGCGCAGCCCTGACGATTGCGCTCCCGCCACGGGTGCGGGCGGCAATGACGCCGGCCCCGAGCCAGCCGGCGACGCACCGGCAGCCGCGCGCCATCGCAGCGTGCGCAGCTTTGTGCTGCGCCAGGGACGCATGTCACCGGCGCAGCACCGTGCATTGACGTCGCTGTGGCCCCGCTACGGGCTCGATTTCTCGCCCCAACCGCTCGATACCGCCGTGACGTTTGGCCGCGCGGCCGATGTCGTGCTCGAGATCGGGTGCGGCATGGGTGAGACCACGGCCGCCATCGCCCACGCGCGACCCGATACCGATTTCCTGGCTATCGAGGTGCACGCGCCCGGGGTGGGCAGTCTTCTCAAACAGGCGGCGGCGCTCGAGCTTTGCAATCTTCGCGTCATTCGGCACGACGCCGTGGAAGTCGTCGCGGCGATGATTCCGCCCGGCGCGCTCGCCGCAGTGCATGTTTTCTTTCCCGACCCGTGGCCCAAGAAACGACACCACAAGCGACGCCTCCTGAAGCCGCCCTTCGTGCGCGAGCTGGCGCTGCGGCTTCGTCCCGGCGGGATCCTGCACGTTGCCACCGACTGGGAAGAGTACGCACAGGAAATGCTCGCGGCCCTCGACGCCGAAGCGCTGCTTGCCAATACTGCCGACCGCTTCGCGCCCCGGCCGGCTTACCGGCCGCGCACCAAATTCGAAACCCGCGGCCTGGCCTTGGGCCATGGTGTATGGGATCTGGTGTTCAGGCGGCGTTGATGCTCGGCGAGGTCGTGCGCTGCGCCGTCGCCGGCCGACCCGCGCGTTCCAGGAGTGCCGCCACTGCGGCGCGGGCAACCACGCGGGAGAAGTGCGTGCGGATACTTGCGCGGCCGCCCTCGGCCAGCCGGTGCCAGAGCGCCTCGTCGCGATAGGCCCGGGCAATCGCGGCCGCGAAGTCTTCCGCCGTGTCGGCGATGAGCACATTGTCGTCCGCCGTAAGGTGCATGCCTTCTACCGAGGGCGTCGTTGCCACCACCGGCACCCCGTAACTCATGGCGAGGTTCACCTTGCCCTTGACCCCGGCGCCGTAGCGCAGCGGGGAAATCGATACGCGGCACGCCGTGAAGTACGGTGCGACATCGGGCACGTGGCCGGTCACGATGAAGTCCTCCGCGGCGAGATCCCCGATGGCTGCCGGCGGGTCCGCGCCCACGATGCGGGTCGCGACACCCGGCAGCAGTTGTCGAACTCTTGGCAGCACGTTCCGTGCATACCACAGCACGGCATCGGTATTGGGCGGATGCGCAAAACCGCCGATGAAAAGCAGCCCTTCGCGCTCGGCGAAGGGTTTGCCGCCCGGCATCAGATCGTGAATGTTGGATAGGAGGGCGACGTCCGCCTCAGGCACCAGCCGGGATAACAGCGCGCGCTCGACCGGGCTCACCACCAGCGTTACATCGGCGTCGCGGATCAATGCGAGCTCTTCGTCGCGCTTGGCCCGGGCGGCCGCCTTGGCCATGGCGCTGTCCTCGAGCTCGGCCAGGCGTTCGGCACGCAGGAAGTGCAGGTCCACCGTGTCGAACACCAGCAAGGCGCGGGGCGCGAAGCTGCGCACGGCCCTCATGTGCCGGACCGCGACGTAATGCCGCGAGAGCACGATCACGTCGAATTCGGATCCGCGCTCCGCCAGCAACGCCGATACGGAGCGCACATAAGGGTGGAACAGGACCTCGATGCCGCGCTGCTGCAGGTCCTCGACGTAGGGCTGCCGATGCTCGAGGCTGTCCGCGGCAAAGGTGACCTTGCAGTTCTCTTCCATCAGCAATTCGAGTATCGCCTGCATCCGCACCGAGCCCGAGTCCTGATCGGGCGTCAGCATGCAGGCATCGATGACCAGCACGCGCTGGCGAGCCAGCCGATCCCGCTCGAGTTGCGGCTCGATGCCGTTGGCGCGATGGGCCGCGAGTGCGGCCGACCATTTTTGCGCGAACGTCCGCTGGTGCTCGAGCTGGTGCCGCTTCATGCCCGAACCGGTGTCGGTGCCGGCAGTTTGGCCTTCGAAATGAACGACCGTGGCGCGCGGCTGGTAATAGACCTTATGTCCTGCGGCGCGGACCGCGAACGCCAGATCGGTGTCCTCGTAATAGGCGGGGGCGTAACGGGTGTCGAACCCGCCGACGGACCGGAACACGATGGCGGATACCGCAAGGCACGCACCCGAGCAGTAGTCGACTTCGCGCACATAGTTGAACTCGGGGCGCTCCGGATCCTGGTCGCGGCCATAATTCCATGCCGAGCCGTCACGCCATACAATCCCCCCCGCTTCCTGTAATCGGCCGTCGGGATACACGAGCTTGGCCCCCACCAGGCCTGCCTGCGGCCGGCGCCTGAATGTCTGGACGATGGCGTGCAGCCAACCCGGTGTGACGATGGTGTCGTTGTTGAGGAAGACCAGGATGTCGCCTTGGGCCAACGCGGCGCCGCGATTGCAGCTTCCGACAAAACCCAGGTTGCCGGGATTGCGTTCGACCCGGATACCCGTGATCCCGGGAAGCGATTCGACGAGCGGCTCGGGTGAGGCGTCGTCGATCACGATCACCTCGTAGTCTCCCGCTGCCGTATTCGAGAGCACGCTCTTGAGCGCGGTGTACGTCAGGAGAGGCTTGCCGTACACCGGCATGATGATCGAGACCCGCGGCGCAGAGGTGGCCGGCGCAGGAAACACCAGCGGCCCCGCCACCGCTTCCTGCGCGTAACGCACGATTGCCGGTGGGCGGAAGCGCCGCTTGCGGCTGACCTTCGACCAGACCCGGCCAAGCAGCGCGCTCGCACCGTGATCCCGCCAGATGGTGCGGGCGATGCCTGCCTGTCGCGGCACGTGGCGCGCAGTGGCGTAAGAAGCCTTCCATCGCGCCGTCATTATTTTCCAGCGCTGTCCCAAGACGCGCAGCGGCGCAGTGACGCGCCATGAGGTGGACTGCTCGAATTCGTCGATGCGCGCGCGGGCGCTCCGCAAGGCGTGCTCGGCCGCCTCGGCACGGCGCTGCGTCTCTATCTCCCGCAGGGCTTGCGCTTTGTCTGCGGCCAATGCCGCATCGTCGGCGTCCTGCGCATTGATGCGCCGGCGAAGCTCGGTGCGCGATTCGAGTTGCCCGCATTCCACTCCGGCGACAAAGAGCGCGCCAAGGGTCAACGGCGCTTCGCCGATGCCGGTCCGCGGTACGCTCAAGTGCCGTGCATCGAGCTCGACTTCGGGTTGAACGAGCGGCTCGCGTGGTTCGAATGCGCCGAGATAGCGCATCGCGTATTCCTCCGGCGGCGTTCCCGTCGGCCCGTGGTCGGCCGTTCGTTCGCCCGCGGAGTGGCCCGGTATCATCGCCGCAATTTGGAGCAGCGCATCGTTCCAGAGCGTCGGCGGTGTGGCATGAGGCAGCAGCCTGTGGAGCGATTGGCCGTGCAGGCGCTCCGCGAAAGCACCCCAATCCGACCCGACGATCGGCACCCCGGTACGGAGCGCGGCCGAAAGCGTATAGCCGTAGGTCTCGGGAACCTGGGTGGGCAGGAAGATGACATCCGGCTTTTCCGCTGCGAGCAGCGATGGGAGCTCGGCATCGGGATACTCGCCGGCAATGCTGAGCGGAAGGCGCACCGACTGGATCAACGGCTCGGTGGTGCAACCGAGGATGCGAAAGAAAAGCGGCAGATTGCGCTCGGCTGCGTCCGCTGCGCACGCTGCGACCACGCGCAAGCCCTTTTGCGGCGACAGGCGACCGAGCGCGACCACGCGAACCACCGCGGATGGCGGCGGCAGCGGCGCTTCGGGGTGCGGCCACACCAGTATCGGAACCGCGGGCCAGACCCGGTGATAGCGCGTCGCTACGTCGTGGGACGGCGCGATGACGCGTGCAGCCTGCTCGAAAAATGCTCCGAAGAGCCCTCGCCAGTCCCCGACGCCAAGATTCCACGGCGCGGGCCGCTCGGGCAGGCACAACGCGCAATGGGAAGTCCCGGGATCGCTGCAGTACGCAGCGGCGTCGGGCGCGAGGAGAGACTGGGGACAGACAGGGTAGTAGTCATGCAGCGTGCAGTCGTAGGGCACCTCGAGGAGCGAAGGAAGATCCAGCACCGCGCGCGGCAACCCCAGCAGATGATGCACATGGATTCGCGACAGCCCGATTCCCCGCAGCAAGGCCACGAGGTGAGGCGTCTCCGCCGGCAGCGCGAAATAGGCGGTCAGTGCGCCGCCTCGCGTCGGCGACGACAATTCGACGGTCCCGCCTGGCCCGGGCTGGAGCCAGAGCACGTCGCAGGACGCCTGGACAAGCGCGGCAAGATCCTCCATGTGGCGCCGCACGCCGCCGTTCCATGCATGGCCGACAAACAGGACTTTGTGGCGTGGCGACTGGCGCAACCGGCGCAATTCCGCCGCCGGGGTGAGCCCAGGATCAGTGACGGTCATGAAGGGCGCGTTCGATCAGGCGAAGGTCACGATCACTGGCTGGTGATCGGCCGCCTGCGTCTCGCGGTCAACGCGCACCGCTGTCAGGCGTCGCTGCAGTGGCTCGTTGATGAACACGAAATCGCAGTGCAACTCCGCTTCCTCCGGGTAGGTCTTTTCGTGGATGCGAAAGGTGGCGGGGTGCGGCTCACCGGGGTGAAACGCTTCCCATGCGTCCTGCAATTCAGGCGTCCCGTCGCGAAACGGTTCCTTCATTCGCGCGTGCAGTGAATCGTCGGGCTCGAGATTGAAGTCGCCGCAAATGAGGGTCGCCGCGGGTCGTGGGAACGAGTGGAAGGGGCCGCCGGACGTGTCGGTCAGGGCGCCCTCACGCGCGTGGCCATGGCCCTCCGCATAAAGGTCACGCAACGCCTCCACCTGGCTGCTCCGCTGCTTTCGGGAGTAGTACTCGAGATGCGTGGTGATGATGCGAACGTCACCGAAGGACCCCGTCACCACGGCTTCCGCCGCAATTCGCGGCATGCCTTTCAGGCCCGGGTCGATCGGAAAAGGCAGCAGGTGCAAAAAGGTTTGGCGCACCGGCAGCCGCGAAAGGATCAGGTTGCCAAAACGCCGCCGCGCTCCATGCTCGCCCGGATGATCGACGGCGATGCCCGGTACCGCGGTGTAGCCGGGCAACAGCGACGCGAGCGCCTCGAACTGGTCTTCGCTCGGGTTGGAGGCGAGCCGCGGGTCGGGAAAATTGGCGGCGATTTCCTGCAGGCACAGGACGTCGAAATCGGCGATCCGCCTGGCCTCCGCCACGATACGCGCGGGATCGACCCGGCCGTCCACGCCGCGGCACCATTGCGTGTTCCATGAGATGACAATCATGCATTCCCTGCGAAAGTGAAAGTGCTTATACCGTCATCCCTGCGGACGTACGGCAATGATTCGTCACCCCCGCGAACGCGCGGGGCCCCTTTGACTTCGATTCACGGACCTATCTGACGTTGAACCGGATGACTCTGGCCTGGAAGACTGGCTTCCTGCGTCCGCGCAATGGCAGTGCGGCAACGGTGCCTCTACCTGATGCCGGCACGCATGAAGGAAGCTACAAACTGCCGCTGGAACAGGAGGAATGCGACCAGCAGCGGCGCCGTCGTGAGCAGGGTGGCGGCCGTGATGATCGACCAGTCGACCCCTTGGTCGGTGGCCGAGAACACCTGCAATCCCACCGTCACCGGCCGCGATTCGACCGAGTTGGTAATGATAAGCGGCCAGAGAAAGTTGTTCCAGTGGTACGAGACGCTGACCAGCGCATAGGCGAGATAGACCGGACGCGCCAGCGGCACATAGACCTTCCACAACACCTGCAGCGAGGTGCAACCTTCCATTCGCGCCGCCTCGTCCAGCTCGCGCGGCACGGACTTGAAGGTCTGGCGCAGGAGAAAGATGCCGAAGGCGCTCGCCATGTACGGCAGGCCGATGGCGAGAATGGTGTCCTTCAGGCCCAAGGCGGCCATCGTGCGGTAGTTCTCGACGATCAGCACGTCGGGCATCACCATGAGTTGCATCAGCACCAGCGCGAACAGGATGCCTCGCCCCGGGAACGCGTAGCGCGCAAAAGCGTAGGCGGCCAGCGTCACCAGCACGAGTTGGGCCGCGAGCACCATCGCCACCAACAGCATGGTATTGAGAAAATAGCGGGCGAACGGCGCCGCATGCCAGGCGGTCGCGAAGTTGTCGAGCGTCAACGGCGCGGCAAGTGCGAACCGCGTCGAGTACTCACCCGAATGAAACGCGGTCCAGAAAGCGTAGACCAGCGGCAGGATCCACAGCAGCCCGAGGACCCAGGCGCCGAATGTTTCGAGCCCGCGTGCCGCGCCGCGCGATGCATAGACGTGGCTCATTGATAGTGAACCTTGCGCTCCAGAAACAGAAACTGGAGCATCGCCGCTAAACCGAGCAGGGCCAGCAATACGATGGTCAGGGCCGCGGCATAAGCCGAATCCCAGAACCGGAAACCGATCTCGTAGATGTAGAAAAGCAACAGCTCGGTCGCGTTATCCGGGCCGCCGCGCGTCATCACCACCACGTGATCCACCAGCCGGAAGGCGTTGATCACCGCATTGACCAGGACGAACAATGTCGTCGGCATGAGCAACGGAAAGGTTACGCGGCGGAAGTAATACCAGCGCGACGCGCCTTCGATCGCCGCGGCGTCGGCGAGATGCGGCGACGTCGACTGCAACGCAGCAAGGTAGAAGATCATGAAAAATCCGGCCTCCTTCCAGATCGTCACGACCATCAGGCAGCCCAGGGCGGTATTTTTGCTCCCCAGCCAGTTGTGACCGCCGGAGCCAAGCGCACCGAGCATCTTTTCGAGCAACCCGTATTCGGGCGTGAAAAAGAAGAGCCAGATGTTGGCCACTGCAATCATCGGCAGGACCGTCGGAGTGAAATACGCGAGCCGCAGAAAAGAACGTCCGGCGAAGTTCCTGTTCACCCAGACCGCCATCAGCATCGCAATGGCGATCGATACCGGAATCGTCCCCAGCGCATACCAGAGATTATTGGTGAGCGACTGCCAGAACACGGGGTCTTGCGCGAGCTGCCGATAATTGTCGAAGCCTGCGAATTCGGCGGGCTTGGCGCCTTTCGGGGTCGTGAAAAAGCTATGCCACAGCGTGGCGATGGCAGGGTAATGGGTAAACAACGCGAGCAGAATCGCGGCCGGCAGGACCAGGAGCCAGGCGTGGACCCACTGCATGCTCGACTTCACTGCGTTGCCGCCGCGCGACGCAGCGCCGTGTTGCAGCCAGTCACGCGCGGTGATGAATAGATTGCGCGGGCGAGCATCGCCCGGGCGGCACCCCGGCCGGCGCGCGCATCACGGTCGCGGGTCCGCCCGAACACGATCAGCGACTTACTTGTACGAACGAAGCAGCCGCTCCGATTCACGCTGTGCGTCTTTCATCGCCTGCTCCGGCGTCTTGGTACCGGTCAGCGCCGCCTGCAATCCATCGTTCAATGCCTTGGTCACGCGCTGGTTGTCGTGCGTGGAAAGCTCCGCCTTGGCGAAGGGCAACTGGTCGCGCGCCACGGCGGCCGCGGGAAACCCCGCCACGTACTGCTTCATGACCGGGGTGTCCCACGCGTCGGCCCTCACCGCGACATAACCCGTATCGATGCCCCACTGGGCGGCACGCTGCGGCGAGGTCGCCCACTTGATGAACTTCAGCGCGGCTTCCCGCTGCGCCGGCGTGCTTTTCTTGAACAGATAAAAGTTGCCACCGCCCGTGGGACTGCCGCGCGACTTGCCGGCGGGCAGCATGGCCACGCCAAAATCAAACTTGGCGTTGGCCTTGACGTTGGTGAGATTGCCGGTCGTGGTCCACATCATCGCCATCTTCTTCTCGAAGAAATCCTTCGGCGTGGTGCCCCAGTCGACGATGCCTTCCGGGTGCACCTTGTATTTCCTGGACAGATCCACCCAGTATTGCAGCGCCTCGATGACCTCCGGACGATCGTAATACGTCTGCGTGCCGGCATCGTTCATCAATTGCACGCCGTTTTCCACTGCCAGTGCCTGGAACAGCCAATACGGAAACCCGGAGGACGGGATTTGCAAGCCCCATTGCGTCGCTCTCCCGGACGCATCGTGCTTGGTGAGCTTCTGGGCGTAATCGATCGTTTCCTGCCAGTTGGCCGGGGCGCGGTTCGGGTCGAGGCCCGCGTCCTTGAACATTTCCTTGTTCCAGTACAGGACGATCGTCGAGCGCTGAAACGGGA
>JBDUCE010000041.1:0-9888 GCA_040003635.1 Betaproteobacteria bacterium | reverse complement strand
ACGAGTGCCGTCTGGTCAGCCACCAGCTCGGCTTCGACGTGCTCGGTGCGAACGACGTCCGCGATCGCGGATCCCGACCATCCGGCCAGCACGCCCGCGAGCGCACACGCTGCGCCGGTCGCACGCAGCAATGTCGGGAAAAGGAAAGGTCGATGCATGGGGGATGAGGCTCGAGCGCTTCCGATTGGACGATGGCGAGGGCGGGTTCCCCGCCTGGAGTCGGCCAGCGTCGGCGATTTCGCTAGGGTGATTCTACCGGGCGGGTGGCGTCAAGGCTGGCGCAGTGGGTGTTGGACGGCGCAGCGAGGGCTTCGTTCCGACGGCCGGTACGCCTGAAACGCCTGGGCACCACGCATGAGGAGATGCGTTGACCGTGCATCCGGCTCCTGAAAACCCCGCCGGTATAATTGATGTCTATTGTTCCATCGCACTTTCTGCCCGGACGGCCCCGCCGCCATGAAGCCGTACAACCCCCGCGAAATCGAAGCTGCCGTCCAGGCCGTCTGGCACGACGCCGATGCCTATCGCGCCGTCGAGCGTCCCGGTGCGCGCAAGTTCTACTGCGTGTCGATGCTGCCCTATCCTTCGGGCAAGCTGCACATGGGGCATGTGCGCAACTACACCATCAACGATGTGATGTACCGGCATCTGCGCATGAAGGGCTGGAACGTGCTGATGCCGATGGGATGGGACGCCTTCGGCCTGCCCGCGGAAAACGCGGCCATACAAAACGGCGTTGCGCCGGCGCGATGGACCCACGACAACATCGCCGCGATGAAAAGCCAGATGCGCTCGCTGGGGCTCGCCATCGACTGGTCGCGCGAGATCGCGGCGTGCGACCCCAACTACTACAAGTGGAACCAGTGGCTGTTTTTGCGGATGCTCGAGAAGGGCATCGCGTATCGCAAGACGCAGATCGTCAACTGGGATCCCGTGGACCGGACCGTGCTCGCCAACGAGCAGGTCATCGATGGCCGCGGCTGGCGCACCGGTGCGATCGTCGAAAAGCGCGAAATCCCCGGCTATTACCTCAAGATCACCGCTTACGCCGAAGAGCTTCTCGCGCAGTTGACCAAGATGGACGGCTGGCCCGAGCGCGTGAAAACGATGCAGGCGAACTGGATCGGCAAGAGCCAGGGTGTGCGCTTCGCCTTTCCGCACGACATCGCGGACGACACCGGCGCACCGATCAGCGGCGGTCGCATGTATGTGTTCACCACCCGTGCCGACACCATCATGGGCGTGACGTTTTGCGCCGTGGCGCCCGAGCACCCGATCGCCGAGCACGCCGCAAGGGAGAATCCCGGCCTCGCCGCCTTCATCGACCAATGCAGGCGCGGCACGGTGATGGAAGCCGAGCTCGCCCTGATGGACAAGAAGGGCATGCCTACCGGGCGCTTCGTGACCCATCCGCTCACCGGCGACCAGGTCGAGATCTGGGTCGGCAATTATGTGCTCATGGGCTATGGCGACGGCGCCGTGATGGGTGTGCCGGCGCACGATGAGCGCGATTTTGCTTTCGCCAAAAAATACGATATCCCCATCCGCCAGGTCATCGCGCTGCCGGGTGAAACGTTCACCACCGCGCAATGGCAGCCCTGGTACGAGGACCAGGCGCGCGGTGTGTGCGTGAATTCCGGCAAGTACGATGGTCTCGCCTTCGAGGCCGCTGTCGACGCCGTTGCCGCCGATCTCGCCGCCAGGGACCTGGGCGACAAGCGCGTGACCTTCCGGCTGCGTGACTGGGGCATCTCGCGCCAGCGCTATTGGGGCACCCCCATTCCGATCATCCACTGCGGCGATTGCGGACCGGTGCCCGTCCCCGATGCGGACCTGCCGGTGGTGCTGCCCGAGGATTGCATCCCCGACGGCAGCGGCAATCCGCTCAACAAGCGGGAAGACTTCCTGAACGTCGATTGCCCGGTATGCGGCAAGCCGGCGCGGCGTGAAACCGACACCATGGACACGTTCGTGGATTCGTCGTGGTATTACATGCGCTACACCTGCCCCGATGCCCCGACCATGGTCGACGCACGGAACGATTACTGGATGCCGATGGACCAGTACATCGGCGGCATCGAGCACGCCATCCTGCATCTTCTGTATGCGCGCTTCTGGACCAAGGTGATGCGCGACATGGGTCTCCTGCATTTCGACGAGCCTTTCACCCGGCTCTTCACCCAGGGCATGCTGCTCAACCATATCTATTTTCGCCGCAATGAAAAAGGCGGGATGGATTACATTGCGCCCGACGACGTCGAGCCCCGGCTCGATGCCCATGGGCGCATTGCCGGCGGGCGCGCCACGCACGACGGGCAGCCGGTGGAGTACGGCGGCGTGGGCAAGATGGGGAAATCGGAACGCAACGGCGTCGACCCGCAGCAGGTCGTCGACCGCTTCGGCGCCGATACTGCCCGCCATTTCGTGATGTTCGCGGGCCCACCCGGCGAGTCGGCCGTATGGTCGGACACCGGCGTGGAAGGGAGCTACCGCTTCCTGCGCCGGCTGTGGACGTTTGCGCACGCCAAGGCGGCGATCGTGCAGGCCTCCGCCGGAAAATCCCCGGGAGGTGCGCCCGCCGAATCGATCAAGGCAGCCCGGCGCGAGTTGCATCTCGCGCTCAAGCAGGCGAATTACGATTACGAGCGTATTCAGTACAACACCGTGGTATCGGCAGGCTACAAGATGCTGAATACGCTGGAAGCGGTGCCGGAGGATGCGGCGGGCGCAGGCGCGCTGATGCACGAGGGCTTGTCCATTCTCATTCGCGTGCTCTATCCGGTGGTGCCCCATGTCGGACAGGCATTGTGGGATGCGGTGGGCTTTGCGAGTGAATTCGGCGACCTCCTCGATGCGCCATGGCCGGACGTCGATCCCGCCGCACTCGCCCAGGACGAGATCGAGCTCGTGCTGCAGGTCAACGGCAAGCTCCGCGGCAAGCTGACGGTTCCGACCGGCGCTGACCGCACCGTGATCGAGACCGCCGCGCGTGCGAGCAGCGAAGTCGCGCGCTACGCCGGCGATGCCGCCATCAAGAAGATCGTTGTCGTTCCCGGACGCCTCGTCAATGTGGTCATCTGATCGGGAAAGAGTGCTGTGCACCGCGCTTTGTCGCGCCGCGGCGATCGTCGCCATCACGGTGCTGGCGGGTTGCGGCTTTCACCTGCGCGGCGATGTGACCTACGCGTTCAAGACGCTGTATCTCAATTCACCGCCCGCCGTTCCCCTGACCGCGGAACTCAAGCGCGCGATCCAGGGCACCGCCGGCGCCCGGCTCGTGGATGCGCCCACGGCGGCCGATGTGGTGCTCGATGTCACCGGTCTGGTGGACGACAAGCAGGTGCTGTCGCTTTCCGGCGGCGGACGGGTGCGCGAATTCCTGCTCATCAAGCGCGTGACCATCGCGGTGCACGACAGCAACGGGCGCGACTGGCTGCCGGCGTCCGAGGTGCAGGTGCGCCGCAGCTACACGTTCAATGAGGCGGAAGTGCTGGCGCGCGAGGCGCAGGAAGCGCGGCTCCTGAAAGAGATGCAGACCGACGTGGTGCAGCAGATCGTGCGCCGATTGCAGGCGGCGCACGCACCAGCGTAATTGGCGGGACGCATTGCCATGGAGATCCGCGCGTCGCAACTCGCCGCTCATCTGCAGCGCTCGCTGGCGCCGATCTATGTGGTGCATGGTGACGAGCCGCTGCTGGCGATGGAAGCCGCAGATGCCATCCGCGCGGCGGCGCGTCGTGCCGGCTGCGACGATCGCGAGGTGCTGGTGGTCGAGCCCGGGTTCCGCTGGGACGCGTTCCTGGCCGCAAACGGCAACCTCGGTCTGTTCGGTACCCGCAAGTTGATCGACGTGCGCATTCCGTCGGGCAAGCCGGGTGTCGAAGGCGGCAAGGCGCTCGAAGCCTACGCGGCGAACCCCAATCCGGACAATGTGACCGTGGTGATATTGCCCAAGCTCGACCGCGCGGCGCAGGCATCGGGCTGGTTCACGGCCCTCGCACAGGCGGGTGCTGCCGTGACGGTGTATCCGTTGAATCGCGACGAGCTGCCCGGATGGATCGCGGCGCGCTTCGCGGCACAGAACCAGCGTGCAAGCCGCGACACCCTCGCCTGGATGAGCGAACGCTGCGAAGGCAATCTTTTCGCCGCCCGCCAGGAAATCGAGAAACTCGGTCTCCTGCTGCCTGAAGGCAACGTCTCGCAGGAAGAGGTCGAGCGCGCGATCACCGATGTCTCGCGTTACGACGTTTTCCAGCTCTCCGAGGCGTGGCTTGCCGGTGATGCCGCGCGTACGGTGCGGATCCTCGCCGCGCTGGAGGCGGAAGGCGAGGGCATCCAACTCCTGCTGTGGCAGCTTGGCGAAGATATCCATGCGCTCGCCGGCGTGCTCGATCTGGTCGGCACGGGAACGCCGTTATCGGCGGCGCTGCGCACCGCGCGGGTGTGGGGCAAGCGCCAGGGCGCGCTCGAGCGCGCGGCGCACCGGGTACAAAGCGAAGCGGTTGCTCCCATGTTGCGGGCCCTGGCGCGGCTGGATGCGCTCGGCAAGGGCCTGTGCAAGGGCAATGCGTGGGACGAATTGCGCACACTCGCGCTGGCGCTCGCCGGCGCACGGGTGGTGCCGCTGCCCGTTGGAAATTGAGGGGCGGCGCGCCGGCCGGTGCGCAGTCACTTGAGGTCACCCCACCACGCCTGCATCAGTGCCAGCGCCACCACTCCCGCGGTTTCCGTGCGCAGCGTGCGGGGCCCGAGCCGCAACGGTTGCACGCCGCATTTTTGCAGCCGCTTGATCTCGTCCCCCGTGATCCCGCCTTCCGGGCCGACCACGACCGCCACGGAACCCGCAGGCCGTGCGAGTGTCGACCAGGCAGGAGCGCCTTCCGGCACACACATGAACGCCGTGCCGTGCCAGTCGGCGATCCACGCCTGGAGGGTGCACGGCGCCGCGACCGGGGGCACGGCATTGCGCCCGCTTTGCTCGCACGCCGCGATCGCGATCTGTTGCCAGTGCTGGCGCCGGCGCTCGGCGCGCTCCCCGGCACGCAACGGGGCGCTGCGCGCCATCATGACGGGCGCGATGGCCGTGACTCCAAGCTCGACGGCCTTGCGTACCGCGTAGTCCATGGCATCGTTCGCCGCAACGGCTTGCACCAGGGTGATCACCAGCGGCGATTCGCGATCTATTCCGTCGAAGCGATCGACGCGCACGCGTGCCCCGCGTTTGGCCGCATCGACCAGGGTGGCCGCGTATTCACCGCCGCTGCCATCGAAAAGGGTGAGTGCGTCGCCGGCCGCGAGCCTCAGCACCCGCACCGCATGATGCGCGACGGCCTCCGGCAATTCCAGTTCGGTGCCGATGGTGGACGGACCCAGCACGCCTTCCACAAAAAAGCGCGCCTTCGCCATCAGGCCGCCTTGCCCGGAGGGACGATGAAGTCGAAGTGATACTGGTCGCCCGCCGGGACAAATCCCACCCGCAGGTAGAGCCGATTGCTGACGGGGTTGGCCATGTCTGCGCTGAGATAGATCGCGGTGGTGCCCTGCTTGCGCAAGCGGCGCATGACCGCAGCCAGGAGGGCACCCGCATAACCGCGGCCCCGATGCATGCGCGGCGTATAGACCGGCGCGATGCGAACGGTTGCATCATCGACGCGCGCGACGCCGACCAGCGACCGGGCAGCGTGATCATCCCAGAGCCAGAGCAGGCCTGCATCGATGCGCCTGATCGTGCTGGCGCGAATGCGCGCGATGTCGTCCGGCACGCCCGCTTCCGTTACAAACGCCACCATCCAGTCGGCCAGCAGGTCGGTTTCGCTCTCTCGCGCGCGCCGCACGCGTCCGGGTGCTCTCATCGGTGCAATGTCCGCGCCGAGGGCGTAACTGCGAAGGTGAAAGCGATGGCGGTGCGCGTGTCCGGTCGTGGTGTGCCAGGCGCGGGCAAACGCTTCGCAACTCGAAAGGCCGCCGAGCACGCCGGGAAGTCCGGCATCATCCCGGCCCAGCGCCCGCGCCATGAATGCTGCCGCGTGCGGATCGCTGTCGCCGATCACGATCGGACCGGGTGTACGCTGCAGTCCGACCCCGATGGTCCGGCTCTCCTCCTCCACCGTCGCCAGCAGGGCGCCGGGGTTGGGCTCATCCGTTCCCAGTGTGCGCGCCCAGGCGAGAAGTCCGCTGTAGCCGGCGCGATGACGATCGAGCAGCGGCATCGCCGCGTCGATGAATGATTGCGGATGCTGATGCCGAACGAGGCGCAGTCGGCCCATCATCGCGCGCGATCGATCGCCAGGAAGCCCTTCAGCGCCTCGAGCACCGCATCCGGCTCTTCCGCCATCAACGCGTGTCCACTGCCGGGCAGCGTAATCACCTCGCGATGGGGGATTCGCTGCGCCAGTGCGACGGCGCCCTTCGCCGGCGCCATGAGATCGCGGCCCGCGACGATCAACAGCGCAGGACAACGCACGGCGGCCGCGGCTTCAAGGCCGCCCAGGTAGCGCCTGCACGCCATGAGGTCGGTGGCCAGCGCCGATGGGTGTGCCCGCTCCAGCAAGCGCAACGCGTTCCCGGTCATCCACATGCCCGGCACCTGATTACCGCCGAGTTGCTTGCCGGGACTGAACGACCAGCCATTGATGAGCTCATAGGCCATATGCTCGTCGTGCGTCGCGGCTTCGAGCAGCACATCGCTCACTTCCATCGGCGCCGCAGGACCGAGCAGGGCAAGGTGGGCGACTCGTCCGGGATAGCGCGCCGCGCATTGCAGGGTGACCAGCGCGCCCATGGAATGCCCGATCAGGGCGGCGCTGCCGGCACCCACGGCGTCGAGCACCGCCGGTAACCAGTCGGCCAGCGCCTCGATGGTAGGGAGCGCGTCTCCCGCCGAGCGGCCGTGGCCCGGAAGGTCCAGCGCGAGCACATTCCACCCGTGATGCGCGAAGTAACGCGACTGCAATGCCCAGACGCTGTGGTCGTGGGCCGCGCCATGCACAAAGACGAGCGTCGGATCGGCGGCTTGCCGCGGCCGCGTCCCGGTATAAGCGTAGACCACGGCGCCGTTCACCATGATCTTCATGGATATCTCGACGCTCGCGAGCGTCCACGCATGCCATCGCGCCATGGACGACGGACGCTTTGCAATTACGACTTCCCGGCCGCGTGCAGCGCGCGCGACAGGTCCTCGATCAGGTCATCGGGATTCTCGAGCCCCACCGACAGCCGGATGCTGCCTTCGTTGATGCCGGCTCGCGCGAGATCGTCGGCCGTCATGCGGAAATGGGTGGTCGATGCGGGGTGGATCACCAGCGACTTTGCGTCACCGACGTTCGCCAGGTGGGAAAAGAGTTGCAGCGATTCGATGAACCGCCGCCCTTGCGCGCGGGTGCCGCGAAGGTCGAAGCTGAATACGGCGCCGCAGCCCCGCGGCAGTAACTTGCTCGCCAACGCGTGGTCGGGGTGGCCGGGGAGCTCCGGATAGCCCACCGCGTCGACCAGCGGATGCTCATCGAGGAAGGCCACGATGCGGCGCGTGTTCTCCACATGCCGGGCCATCCGCAGCGGCAGGGTCTCGATGCCCTGCAGTATCTGAAACGCGGTGAAAGGCGCCATGCAAGCGCCGAAATCGCGGATGCCTTCGCGCCGGGCGCGCAGCAGGAACGCGGCCGTCGTGGACTCTTCCGTGAACACCATCTGGTGGAAGCCCTCGTAGGGTTGCGTCAGCGTAGGAAAACGCTCGCGGCAGCCTGTAGCCTCCCAGTCGAAGCGGCCCCCATCGACCAGCAGCCCGCCAATCACCACCCCATGACCCGAGAGGAACTTGGTGGCCGAATGCACGATGAGATCGGCGCCAAGATCGAACGGTCGCATGAGATACGGGGTAGTGAAGGTCGAATCGACCAGCAACGGCAGGTGATGCGCGTGCGCGAGCTCGGACACGCGCGGGATGTCGAGCACGTCGAGGCCCGGATTGCCGAGTGTTTCGCCGAACAGCAGCCGCGTTTCCGGACGAATGGCGGCACGCCACGCGTCGGGATCGCGAGGGTCGACGAAAGTCGTCTGCACGCCGAAGCGCGGCAGGGTGTAGCTGAGCAGATTGTGCGAGCCGCCATAGAGCGAGCGCGAGGCGACGATGTGGGCGCCGGCACCGAGCAGGGTGACAATCGCCAGATGCAGGGCCGCCTGTCCGCTCGCCACCGCGATGGCGCCCACACCATCCTCCAGCGCTGCAATGCGCTCCTCCAGCACCGCACAGGTCGGATTGGAAATGCGCGAGTAGACGTGACCGGCGCGCTCCATGTTGAACAGCGCCGCGGCGTGATCACTGTCGGGCAACACGAACGATGCCGTCTGGTAGATCGGCGTGGCGCGGGCTCCGGTCGCCGGGTCGGGACGCGCGCCGGCGTGGAGCGCGAGGGTATCGAAGTGCGTACTCGTGGGTTTGGGCATCGGCTGAACGTGAACGGCCGGAGGATTGCGGACGATCATCTTAAGCGCAAGGCGCGCGAACCACCAACGCGGTTAAGATGTGAGGTTCGGACGACCGCTACTGGAATTCACCGATGAACCGCCGCTCCCCCGCCGGCCCCCCGGGCCCAGCCATTCCGCGAGCGCCCGGCGCCGCGCCGGAAAAAGGCCGCGGGGCGACGTTCAATCCCGCCAATCGCTTCCGCCGCGAGGTGCGCGAAGCCGTGGATGATGGGTGGGCCGGACCGCGGGACGACGACGCCGGCGGAACGATTGGTGTCGACGCCGATCCGCCGCGGCGCAAGACCACGGTCACGATTCATCCTTCGCGGACGATCATCTCCCGCAACAACTCACCCGATGTCGGCTTCACGCAATCGGTCAACCCGTACCAGGGTTGCGAGCATGGCTGCATTTACTGTTTCGCACGCCCGTCCCACGCCTATCACGATCTCTCGCCCGGCATCGATTTCGAGACCAGACTCTTTGCCAAGGCCAACGCCCCGGAGCTTCTTCGCGCGGAGCTCGGCAAGCCGGGCTATCGTTGCGAAAGCATCACCCTGGGCATCAACACCGATGGCTATCAGCCGATCGAGCGTGACTGGAAACTCACCCGACAGTGCCTCGAAATATTGCACGCGTGCGACCATCCGGTCTCGATCGTGACCAAATCGGCGCTGATCGAGCGCGATCTCGATCTGCTGGCGCCGATGGCGGCCAAGGGTCTGGCCGAAGTCTTTCTGAGCATCACCACCCTCGACAAGGACATTGCGCGGAAGCTCGAGCCCCGGGCCGCCGCGCCGCAGCGCCGCCTGGAGACACTCTCAACGCTGAGCAACGCGGGCGTACCGGTTGGCGTGTTGATCGCGCCGGTGATCCCGCAACTGACCGACAAGGATCTGGAAGCGATCCTGGAAGCGGCCGCCGCGCACGGCGCTCGCCAGGCGGGCTACGTGATGCTGCGCCTGCCCCTCGAAGTCGCGCCTCTGTTCCGCGATTGGCTCGACGCGCACTATCCGTTGCGGGCGGCGCATATCATGAGCCTGGTGCAGCAGATGCGCGGCGGCAAGGATTACGACGCGCGGTGGGGCACGCGAATGCGCGGCGCCGGCGAGTTTGCCGATCTCATCGCGCGGCGTTTCCGGATCGCGAGCCGGCGCTTGGGCCTGGACCGCACGCACACGGCGCTCGACACGTCAGGCTTCCTTGGTCGCCGCGCCACCGATTCCCTGCTCGATGTCACTGACCTTGTGCTGCTGGACATCAAGTCGTGGGACCGCGGCCTCTACCGCCGGCTCACCGGGGTCGAGCTCGCGCCGACGCTCGCTTTCGCACAGCGGCTAGCTGACAGGGGCGTAAAAACATGGCTGCGTTTCGTCGTTGTCCCGTCGTTGACGGACGACCCGGCGAACGTCGAGGGCGTTGCCG
>JBDUCE010000040.1:0-9900 GCA_040003635.1 Betaproteobacteria bacterium | reverse complement strand
GGCACGCGCTGCACGATCTTGATCCAGTTGCCGGTGGCGTTCTGCGCCGGCAGCAAGGCGAACGCGGAGCCGGTGCCGGCGCCGAAACCGGCCACGGTGCCGTGATACCGGATCTTGTCGCCGTACAGGTCGGCCGTCAGGGTCACCGGCTGGCCCACCCGCATCGCGGCGAGCTGCGGCTCCTTGAAGTTCGCGTCCACCCACACCTGGTCGAGGGGAACGATCGCCATCAGCGGCGCACCGGGCGCGACGCGCTGGCCGAGCTGCACCGCGCGCTTGGCGACGTAGCCCGCGACGGGGGCCGGCAATTGCGTGCGCGTGACGTCGAGATAGGCATCGTGAACCTGGGCCGCCGCCGCGAGGACATCGGGATGGTTCGACACCGTCGTGCGATCGATGCGGGCCTGGTTGGCCGCGAGCTCCTGCTGCGACGCGATCAGCGCTGCCTTGGCGCTCGTCAGCGCGTTGCGCGCGTGCTGCAGCTCTTCGCCCGACACGGCGCCCGAGCTCGCGAGGCGCGCCCGCCGGTTGAAGTCCTCGGCTGCCCGCGCAACGTCGGCGCCGTGCATGTCGGCGTTGGCCCTGAGCTGCGCCGTCGTGGCAAACAGTCCGCGCACTTCGCGCACTGTCTTGCCGAGCTTCGCATCCGCCTGCTCGAGCGCGATCTTCGCATCTGCCGGATCGAGCCGGACCAGCGTCTGGCCGGCCCTGACGAACTGCGTGTCGTCGGCGCCAATACCGACCACCGTGCCCGCGATTTGCGGCGTGATCTGCACGACGTTGCCGCTCACGTAGGCGTCGTCGGTGGACTGGGTGTAGCGCAGCGCCAGCGCCCAATAGCCGCCGTAGGCTGCGCCGATCAGCACGAACGCGCCGATAACGAGCGCGAGCCAGCGCTTGCGCGTGCTGCTCAGGGTTGGTTCGGTCGAAGTCGCGTCGGCATTGCTCATAGTGCTTTTTCCTTGTCGTTACCCGGGCCGACAGTCGTGCATATGTTTGCCGGACCGGCGTCACCGTAGATGGCGTCGAGGATGCACGTCGCCATGGTCAACTCGTTGGCGGCCGCCGGAGATTGCTCGAGCTGCCAGCGCGCGCCGTAGGACATGACCAGCAACGCCGCCAGCACGAGGACGAGCGTTATCAGGCGCGCGCCCATGGTGGGCGTCGCCCGCTGAATGGTCCGCGAACGGCACCCGGCGTAATACGCAGGGCAGGTCATCGGCAGATGCGCTTCCATGTTTTGGTGCCTCACTGCAAATTGAGGGTGGCGAGCGCAGGCGACGGGTCATACCCGCCGCCCAGCGCGCGTATCAGGTTGATCGACAGTTCGAGCTCGCGCGCATGCAAGTCGGCATCGAGGCTTTGTTGCGCGAGCAGCGGCTGCTCGGCGGAGAGCACCTGAAGGTAGTTGCCGAGACCCTCGCGATAGCGCAGCAGCGCGAGGTCGTACGCCTCGCGGGCCGTCGCGAGTGCCGCTACCTGTTGCGTGCGCTGCTCGTCGACGCTGCGGAACGACGCAAGCTGATCCACGACGTCGCGCATCGCATCGGCGAGTGTCTGGTTGTACTGCTCGACCGCGATGTCGTGGTCGGCGTCCTTGCCTGCGAGGTTGGCGCGCAGCCGGCCGGCACCGAAAATCGGCAACGTGATGGCCGGCCCTGCGCCTATCGTCCGGCTCGCGGCGGTCAGCAAGTTGCCGCCGCCCAGGCTTTGCAGCCCTACGAACGCCAGCAGGTTCACGTTCGGATAGAACGCCGCTTTCGCCGCCGCGATGTCCTCGCGCGCCGCTTCTACGCGCCAGCGTTGTGCGATCACGTCGGGACGGCGGCCGAGCAGCTCGGCGGGCACCGTCGACGGCAACGCGACTGTCGTGAGCGCACTCGCCGCCGGCCGCGCGATCGCGAGCCCGCGGTCGGGGCCTTCGCCCATCAGTGCCGCGAGCTGGTTGCGCGTGAGCGCGATTCGTTCATTGAGCTGCGCGATCTGCTCGCGTGTGGCCGGCAGCGCCGATTCGGCCTGCTTCAGCTCGAGCCGCGAGTCGATGCCGGCGAGGTTGCGATCGCGTGTCAGGGCGTAGATCTGCTCGCGCTCCTCGAGCGTCGCTGCGGCGACGTCGAGCTGCAGATAGGCACGCTGCAATTGGACGTACGCCTGGGCGAGGTTGGTCGACAACGCGAGCCGCGCCGCGTAGGCGTCGACTTCGGCCGCATGTGCGGCACCCAGCGTCGCTTCGTACGCCGAGCGGTTCTTGCCCCAGAAGTCGATCTCCCATGCGAGCGTGGCCTGGAGTTGATTGAGCACCTGCGTGCTTCCGCCCAGCGGCGGCGGTGCCACGCCATGTTCGGAATAGCGCTGGCGCGTGCTCGACACGCTGCCGTCGACGCGCGGCAGCAGCGACGACTTGCTCACATCGGCGGCGGCGAACGCCTTGCGCGTGCGCGCTGCCGCGATGTTCAGCGTGGGACTACCGGCAAGCGCTTCGTCCATCAGCGCGTCGAGCTGGGCATCCTTGAAGGCCTTCCACCAATCGTCCTTCGGCCACGCGGCGCTCGAGACCGTCGTGTTCGCCAGGGTGCGTTGCGTTGCGAGCGTATTGACATCGCGCAGCGAAGCCTCGGGCACCAGACCACTCATGCTGGCGCAACCGGCGAGAAAGGCGCTGGCGGCGAAAGCAAGCGTGGGAAGTGCGGCACGTGCTGGCATGTGGAACGACCTCTCGGGTGGATAGGCGGTACGACGACGCGAGCGAAAGCTGAAGACATTGCTTAAGCCATTGATGCCTAGGCAACTATTGGCGCAAAAAAAAGGACTCATCGATTTTCCAGCATGCGATTGAGAAGGCCTTCGAGCACGCGCACGTCGTCCTGGCTGAAGCCGCGGAGAAACTGGGCCTGTACGGTTTCCTTCGCGGCCAGCAGTTGCGGATAAAGCGCCCTTCCGGCCGTGGTGAGCTCGAGGTTGGTCGCCCGACGGTCGTCCGGATTCGGGGTGCGGCGGATCAAGCCCTTCTGCTCAAGCCGGTCGATCATGCGCGTCATCGCCCCCGGGTCGTAGGAGATGCTCTTGCACAGCGTCGACGCCGAGTCGGCTTCCTTGTTGGCCACCGACGCCAGCACGATGAGCTGCGGCGCCGAGATGTCAAACTTCGACAGCTCCAGGTCCAGAGCGTCGATCAGCTCGACGCGCACGCGGTTGATCAGCCGGATGATGCCGTGCTTCGACGGTACCGACGTCGTGTCGATGAGTGCAACATCAGCGGTTCGTAAAGCGGTCATGGACGGACTATACATGCCTAGGCAACTATTGTCAAGGCCGGCATTCCGGTAGGAGATAGACTACAATTTTCGTCCTCTTCTCCGATTGCCCGACGGGCGCGTGCGAATGAGCATGCGCACTTGGCCGGCAACTCGGCGCATACGTCCATGTCCGCCCGCGACCTCTCGCCATCTCCGTCTTCAACCCTGCCCGGTGGGGATGCTGCCAATGCCACGGGGGATCGCGTTGAATGTCCCGTTTGCGATCATCCCAACCCGGCGGAGGCCAATTATTGCAACGACTGCGGCGCACCGGTACGCCTGGTAGGGTGCCCGCAGTGCGATGCGGTCAATGATCGCGATTGCGCTTTCTGCTACAAATGCCGGGCTCCGATGACGGCCCGCAGGCTACCGAGCGGGAAGCGGAACCTGTCGCCCTCGCCCCCACCGCAGAACGATGCGGCCATCGACGGTGACGATGGTCCAGTCATCGCAGCGGGGTTCGCCGCTGCGGGACCTGCTGTTGGCCAGCGCGAGCAAACGCCGAGATTGACCTTGCCGGAGCGAGCGATCGTCGAGGGCTCGGACGCGGGTGCCATTGCACCCCCAGGCTCCGCGGTCGAACCGGTAACGTCGTCGGTTGCGAGCGATCGCAGCGGCACGCTGCACGCGTCGGCCGAGCAAACCGTATCGGAGCCGGACTCCTTGCCTCTCGACGTGCCGATTCCGGGAGACAGGCTGATGCGCTTGTTCGACGAAGCGCACCTGGCCGTTCCCGGCGATGCCGGCGTTGCCGAGCCGGTGATCGTGACCCGCCGCACCGGGCATTGGTCGCGCTGGCCACGGATTATGTTGGCTGGGGGATTGTTGTTCGCGCTATTGGCGACGTCGGCCATTGCATTGTTCGCGCATTACCGCCCCGGCGCGATCGATCGCGGCGTTGCTACGGCGCGCATGGCCTTGCGAGGGGGGGTGAGCCCGACCACGGATGCGATCGCGCCGCGCGGGAACAGTCCGGTGCAGCGGGCCGTACCCGTATCCACGACGTTGCCGGCGGCGGTTGTGTCTGCTGATCCGCCACCGCGCGATGCCGGCATCCCGGAGGTGCCTGCCGTAGCGAGCGAGGCGTCCGGCATGGCGGCACCCGCGCCCAAGGATCCCGACGCGCGATCGATGCCTGCCGCCTCCGGCAATGCCTCGGTTCGGCCGCCAACCCGCGCCGCGGTCGCGAAGCGCACCCCCGCAAGAACGGCTGGCGTCCGCACACCGAAGGCGCCCGTTACGTCAGCACACGGCGGCCGTTCCCGGACCTCCGCTGGAGTTGCGGCGCGCAAACCATCTTCGACCGGCAAATCCACGCTATCCGGCGCCCGAAATAGCAGCCCGGCGCGGCCGGTGCCGTGCACTGCAGCGCAGGCTGCGAGCGGTCTTTGCGCGCCGGCGGCGCAGGACATCGGCCGCTGAATGTAACGACCAAGTACGTTGTCTCAGAACGTCGGCGCGCTCGCGGTCCGGCTCACGCCCGCGCAAGCTAGCCGCACCGGGCGAGGTGTTGCCATTCAACGCAGCGGCGGGGGAGCGCTACCCCGCGAATATCATGGGTGCGCTCAATCGCTGAGGGCCGCGGGCTCCATGCCCGGCCCCGGGCAGTTCGCCGCAGCCGGTGATCGGGATCAGTGCGGGATCAGTGGCGGATCAGAGGTACCGCGTTTCCGCCTTGCTTCTTCTGCTGTTTGATCGCCTTCTTCTCTTTCGGCGTCAGCTGGGGCTTCTTCTTCTCTTGCTTCGGGGGCTGATGAGACATGGTTTTTGCTCCTGTGGAATCAATGGCACGTCGCGGTGAGGTTTGACTATAAGCCTGCAGTGGCACAAATGTAAGCCACCCGTGGCGCGGGATGCGGCGGAACGCCGATCAGTGCAGCGTTGCAGCATGGGGCGCCGGTCGTGAGCCGATGGCCAGCGCGGACACCGTGTCCGCCACCATGGTGATACTTCCCTTACGGCGATCGTCGCCCGTGTCGCTGTACTCGAAGCCATAGACCCGCCTCAGCCTGAGGTTGCCGTCGCGGCTGCGCACCGGCAAGATCGATTCCAATGCGACCGTGTCGTCGAGGAAAAGCAGCCCTTCCGCCTCGCAGGCGACGCGCATGGCGGCATTGGCGGCTTCCCGCGCCTTCAAACTGTCCCACACGAACCATCCGCCCGATACCAGCGCAAGCAAACCAAGGATTTCCGGCATCGACATGATTTCTATCTACGCGACAGTGTGCGACAGCCATCTTACCGAGAATCGCCGTGGGGGCGTTGCGCGAGGTCATTGACGCCAGCAGGTCATTACCCCACCATCCCCCGGCAAAATGCACAGTCCACGTTGAGCAAGCTTCCCTTGCCGCCGCAGGTAAATCATGACTCGCAACCTTCTCGACGAATCTCATATTCATCCCGCCATCAGGGGAACCATCGCCGATCACCAGGCGGACATCGTCCGCGAAGTGCAGGTGGCGATTGCCTCCCATGATGTGGTTGTGGTGGGCATGAGACAAAACCCGTTCCCAAAGAAAGCGCGCAAGGCGCTCGACGCGGCGGGCTTACCCTACCAATATCTCGAATATGGCAGCTATCTCAACGGATGGCGGCGGCGCAACGCCTTGAAGATGTGGACCGGGTGGCCGACTTTTCCAATGGTCTTCGTCAAGGGCGCGCTGGTCGGCGGTGCCGACGGCTTGGGGAGGCTGATCAAGAGCGGCGAGTTGAAGCAGATGCTGTCCGGAGACTCCGCGTCATCGGCAAGAATCATGAACCCGCCCGCGTCGGCAGGGGAGACGTCATGATCCACGCGGGTGGCCCGCAGGTGGCGTTGCGAGGCTTCATCGCGGCGCTCCTGGGCGTTCTCGGGCTCGCCGCGCACGCGCAAGCGCCCGCGCCGGTCTCCGTTCGGGTGATCGCGTTCGATGGCGGATGGAACATTGCGGTGTGGGCCGCGCAGCGCCAGGGCTTTTTCGAAGCCAATGGCGTCTCGGTTCAGCTATCGTATACGCCCAACTCCGTCTATCTCATTACCTCGCTCTTCGACGGCAGGAACGACATCGCGCTGGCACTGATCGACAACCTGGTCGCGTATCAGGAAGGCCAGGGCGAAGCGAAGATTCCGGAGAACCCCGACCTCTTCGCCTTCGCCGGCCTCGATCCCGGGTTTCTTTCGGTCGTGTCCGCGCCGGGCGTGAAATCGTTCGCGGACTTGAAGGGCAAGACGCTGTCGGTGGATGCCATGACGACCGGCGCTGCGTTCGTCCTTCGTGAGCTCGTCGCGCGCAACGGGCTCTCCGATGCGGACGTGAAGTACGAACGCGCCGGAGGGACGGCCAATCGCTATCGCGACCTCGTCGACGGCAAGCACGAGGCCACACTCGTGCGCACCCCGTTCGAAGTGCTCGCACGCACCCGCGGCTACAACGTGCTTGCCACCGCCGAGACGCTTGGTCCGTACCAGGGTACCGCCGGCATCGCCCGCCGCGGCTGGGCGCGCGAGCACGAGACAGCGCTCGTCGGCTTCCTGCGCGGCTATCGGGCGGGGGTCGATTGGGTGTATGACCGGGCCAACCGCGACGTCGTGGAAGCGCTGCTGGTCGCCAACATTCGCGACATGTCGCCCGCGCTCGCCCGACAGTCCTACGAACTGCTGCTCGCCGACAAGGGTGGGATCTATCGCGACCTCCGTCCCGACCGCCAGGGAATCGAAACGGTGCTGATGCTGCGCGGCAAGTACGCGACTCCAGCGAAGGCACTCACCGACCCGATGAAATACGTCGACCTCGGCTACTACGACAAGGCGTTCGGCGGGCGCTGATCGCGCCGCGACGCACTTCCCGCATTCCGGTCCCGACGCACTGTTTTCCGTCGTCGTTGCGGCGCCGTTTACCCGATGCCGGCCGACGGCCAGCCGGACCGCCGCATCAAGGCCACGTTGTTCAATCCTGCGTTTTTACTTCCGCGCTAATCCTGTTGCGACTTGCGCGGCGAGTCTCTGGATCGCCTTCACCACCACATCGGGGGTTTCGCGGGACAGGAAATGGCCCGCGACCGGGACGACGTGGTGTTCGTAGTGAGCACCGAAGTGCCGTTGCCCGTCCTCCGCCAATGCGGGTGCCATGACGCCGTCGCACGCACCATGCAGCACGATCGTCGGCACGTTGATCGGCAACTGGCCCGCGAGCCGCCGCTCCAGGGCGTCGAAGGCTGGGTCGCCGGCAGCGTTGCCGTAGCGATGACGATAGGATTGAATGGAAACGGCCACAAAATCAGGATTGTCGAAGCTCAAAGCCGTGGCATTGAATGTCGCTTCAGAGAAATTCCAGTTCGGCGACCACAAGCGCCACAGCAGGTGTGCGATCGCGCGACGGTTCTGCGTCAGGCCCGCGACGCCGCGCTCGGTGTGGAAATACCATTGATACCAGTAGCGCTGCTCCTGCTCCGCCGCCATCGGGCGATTTGCCGTCGGGATGTTCTGGATGTTGTACCCGGTAATGGAGACGAGCCCGACTACCCGCTCCGGCCAGAGTGCAGCGGCGACGCAGGCCGCGCGTCCACCCCAGTCGTATCCAACGAGTATCGCCGCCGCGATGCCCAGCGCGTCCATGAAGTCGCGGAGATCGGAGCCGAGCGCTGCCTGCTGGCCAGAACGCGGAGTGGACGAATCCAGGAAACTGGTCGGACCGAATCCCCGCAACCAGGGAGCCAGGATGCGGAATCCTTGGGCGCTGAGCGGTGGCACAACATCACTCCAGTCGTGCACATCGGACGGCCAACCATGGAGAAGGATTACCGGAAGTCCGTCTTCCGGGCCGCTTTCAAGGTAGGCAATTTCCAGGGTCTTGGACCGGACAGTCCGATGCATTTGACCGGCCTCCGTGGATAGTTGGCTGGCAACACTTTCGAATTCTGCCACTTGCGCCTCGCCTTTGACCGGAGTTTCGATTCCGGGGTCGAGCACTCCCGAAGTCTGAAGGTCCGGCGCGATGTCGAACGGCCGTGTACCGGATTATTCTTCACGTGCCCGAGGCGAGTGAAACAAACGAAACAAATGAGGCCTTCCGGCGAAGTTCTCCTGCCACACCTGCCCAATAGACTACTTGTCATCGCGCAGAGCAACCCTGCCGATCCAAGAAGCCCATTTCACCATCAAAAGGAATATTCAAATGCCACTTATCAATGTGAAGCTTATCGATGGCGTTTTCTCGCCTGCACAGAAGAAGCAGATCGCGGAAAAGCTCACCGACGCCATGGTTTCGATCGAAGGCGAGGCGATGCGCTCAGTCACCTGGGTCGTCATCGAAGAGGTGAAGAGCGGGGACTGGGCGATCGGCGGCCGGACGCTGACCACCGCAGATGTACACGCTCTCGCCGGCAAAAAGGCGGCTTGAACGTCACGCGGTAACCAGCCCTGAACGGCGCGAAGGGGATGATTCCTTCGCGCCCAAGACACGAAGTCTTGTCGCGTCGAACCAGGCACCTCGCTCTATTAGGAATTACGAAAATGCGTGACGTTCGAACTCTGGATATCGTCGTCCCCGCGAAGGCTTAGGACCCAGTGGCGTGCGTCGAAAGACACTGGATTCCCGCGTGCGCGGGAATGACGGTAATTTTGCAACTGCTGTCACTCATTTCGATGATCATCAATAGGTGAAAGCTCACGTCTTTCCAGGCGCGCGGGCCGAGCGCAATTGCTCTTCGAGCTCCGCAATGCGCTCCCGCAGCGGGCGCGACGAGGCCTCCACCTGCTCGAGCGTAAAGCGCTGCGTGATGTGTTGCGGGCAATTCCAATCAAAGGCGGCGATATCGATCAGGGCCACGCGCTCCATGCGTGCCTGGTAGTCCGGTAATTCCACCCGGCGCACCAGCGCGGGTTCCGCCTCGGATAGATCGATGAAGCGAAGGGTTCCCAGCAGCTTCAGCCGGAGCCGCTGCGCGTAGTCCATCACGATGATCGCCACGCGGCCGTCACCGGCGACGTTGCCGGCGCTGACGTACTGGAGGTTGCCGCGGAAGTCGGCAAAGCCGATTTGCGTGGGCGACAATACCTTGACAAAGCCGCGCGGACCGCCGCGATGCTGAACATACGGCCACCCGGTCTCGCTGACGGTGGCGAGATAGAGGCTGTCGGCGTGCGCGAGGAACTCCGTCTCGCGCGCGCCGAGGGCGTCAGCCGGCCCGCCCTTGACCTGCCTGCGCGCGTAGTGTGCGCGGGAGCCGTGGCGCTCCTGCTGCTCCTGAACCGCGGGCGTGAACGCGATGTTGGCGAAACGCTGGCTCATGGGAGTCCCGAGTGTGACAGCGCCGACCCCCCGACTTGGGCGGGCGCGCGGCAGACGACCTCGACTTCGTAACTTCGCCGACATTGTCGTTCAACGCTTTGGCAAAAGCGACTACCGCCGCGCTTGCTCGAGCTCACCTTGTACACCGAAGAGAACTTGCGATAGGGATCGCTTCGGTACGCAGCGACAGCGCGATTCCCTCGCATCCGCAGCATTCGGAGCCCGACCGTCACCGCATTTCCGTGATCTCCGATTGATTCACCATTTGGTAGCACGCAGGTCGCAGGCCGGCACTTGTGGTCAACCGGGCGCGCCGGAAGTGCTTTGTGCCGTAC
>JBDUCE010000420.1:0-2962 GCA_040003635.1 Betaproteobacteria bacterium | reverse complement strand
AGACACCTGTTTTCAGATTGATGACCATTACCTCTCCGTCGATGATCTCGCCGACATTCGGTGGCTGGTTCAGCGCATAACGACCCTCGGGTTGTGCATCAGTCATGATGGAAGGATCATGTTCGGGTTTTCTATCATAGCCGCACGCGGTCACGCTGCAAATGGCGGCACGCCCTCGACGGATGAGCGTACTGGCGCAAGAAGCGATCGACGATCATGCGCAACTGCGCACGGCGATTTTTGCGGACGGTCCAAACCTGCTCAAGATGCGCGATGAGCTGATTAACTGAATTCATTTATTTCTAGTATAACGTTGCCTTTGCTCGTGCTATATGCCGCCATCCCTATCGTGCATCGCTCCATCAGATCGCTTCTTCCGGCGCTGCTCACGTTGGCGTGTTGCGCGCGTGCCTTGGCGGCACCCGCCATCGACTACGCCCGCGAAGAGCGGTGGGCGCAGGAGGTCGTGCCCACCCTCGTAGTCGGCGAAGCGGTGTATTTGCGCACACCGACGCGCACCACGGTGTTGGCGCTTTTGACCGAGCCCTCGGGTTCGTCCAAGGGAGGCGTGGTGATGGTCCACGGTTTGGGCGTGCATCCCGACTTCGGATTGATAGGAGGGTTGCGCAGCCGGTTGGCCGATGCCGGCTACACCACGCTTTCGGTACAGATGCCGGTCCTGCCGGCCGATGCGAGTCGCGACGATTACGGTGTCGCACTACCTGAGGCACGTGAGCGTCTGCACGCCGCCATTGCCTATCTGCGGGCGAAGGGCATCGACCGGATAGCCTTGGTCTCGCACAGCATGGGCGCGACGATGGCCGATGCCTATCTCAAGCGTCCGGACGCCGCGCGCATCGACGCCTGGATTCCCGTGGGCATGCTCATTCCATTCGGCGCCGCACCGCGCGAAGCCGTCCTCGATGTCGCAGCCGAGCATGAGTTGCCGCAGGTCATCGAGGCCGCGCCCGCGCGCCGCAAGCGCTTGCCCGCCGATGGATGCTCCCGCCAAGTCATCATCCCGGCGACCGATCATTATTTCGAGCGGGCCCAGCCGGAATTGAGTGCCGTCGTGGCGGCCTTTCTCGATCGGGCACTGGCGGGGCGCTGCCAATCCTCGCGCAAGTAACGGCCTTCAGTCGATGTCGTCGACGGGATCGGCCCTGCCGGGGTGGGTCGCGCGCTCAAGCCGATCGCGCACCGCGAGCCAGCTCGCCTCTTCGGGGGGTGCTTCGATCAGGATCAGCCTGGCGTCGGCGCGGTCGAGCGTGCGCAAATGGGCGTACAGGTCCTGCGCATAAGTCATCGCATCGCCGGGGGCATTGATCCATGTGCCGCTGAACCCGGGCGGGCGGGCGACGGATCGGGCAAGAACCACCATCCGCGCGAAACGAGATGTCTCGACGGAGTTGCGCAACGTCGTCGCATCGATCAAACGTGCCGGCGTTCTCGGTGCGTAATGGGAAGTAAGCGTTCCGGAGGTGCGGGGCGCCCGGGCATCCGGGGCTTTCGGAGCGCGCCCGAGGATTGCCGTCAAGGCGTCGACGGAAATGCCGCCGGGGCGCAGGAGCACGGGGGTTTCGCCGTCGAACGCGACGATCGTTGACTCGATCCCGAACTTGCACGGACCGCCGTCGATGATGAGCGCCACGGCATCACCGAGGTCCTCCGCGACATGACCGGCGGTGGTGGGGCTGATGCGTCCGAACGGATTGGCCGACGGCGCGGCAATGCCGCCGCCAAAGGCATGCAGAAGCGCCTGCGCCGCAGGGTGTGCCGGCACGCGCAGTCCTACGCTCGATTGCCCGCCGGTGAGGATGTCGTGCACGCCCTGGGCCCGCGGCAGGATCAGGGTCAGGGGCCCGGGCCAGAACGCCGCAGCGAGCTTGCGTGCAAGCGGTGGTACGGCGCTGCACCAGGCCCCGATGTCCGATGCATCCGCCAGGTGAACGATTACGGGATGATCGGCAGGCCGGCCTTTGGCTTCGAAGATGGCGTGCACGGCATCCGCGTTGCGGGCATCGGCGCCAAGTCCGTACACGGTTTCGGTGGGAAAGGCGACCAGCGCGCCGGCCCTGAGCAAACGCACGGCGTGCGCGGTGGCGCGCTCCCCTGCGCGCTCGGTCAATGGCCGGCCGCGGTGCTCTTTCATGGCCGTGACACTGCCGGCACCAGGGCGGCGCGGATGCCGTGCCCGGGCCGGAAGCGCGCGCACGTTCTGCTAGACTTCAAGTTTTTGCGCCGTAAAAACATCGGTCATTTCCGTGTTAGCTGCAAGCATGGCCGGCGCGAGCCAAGATGCGCAGGGGGCGTTTGAATGAACAACTTTCTTTTCACTTCGGAATCGGTCTCGGAAGGTCATCCGGACAAGGTCGCGGACCAGATTTCCGACGCTGTGCTGGATGCGATTCTAGAGCAAGACCCGCATGCCCGCGTGGCGGCCGAAACGCTGGTATCCACCGGCCTGGTGGTGATGACGGGTGAAATCACCACCGCTGCCGGCCATGATTACGCGCGTATCGCCCGCGATACGATCCGCCGCATCGGCTACAACGATCCGGAGCTTTGCTTCGATGCCGACGGTTGCGCGGTGATGGTGTGTTACGGCCGGCAATCGCCCGACATTGCGCGCGGGGTCGACCATGCGTCGGACGAATACTTGAACCAGGGCGCCGGCGACCAGGGCCTGATGTTCGGTTACGCGTGCGACGAAACGCCGGCGCTGATGCCGTTCCCCATCTACTACGCGCATCGCCTGGTGCAGCGGCAGAGCGAAGTGCGCAAGGATGGCCGGCTGCCATGGCTTCGTCCCGATGCCAAATCGCAGGTGACGGTTCGCTACGAGGGCGGCAAGCCGGTCGGCATCGATACGGTCGTGCTTTCAACCCAGCATCATCCGGACATGAACGAGCGCCAGCAGGAACTCGCCGAAGCGGTAATCGAGGAGATCATCAAGCCGGTG
>JBDUCE010000419.1:0-2967 GCA_040003635.1 Betaproteobacteria bacterium | reverse complement strand
ATGTTTACGCCGGCTACGTCAAGGTCGACAACGACAGCAACGCGTCGTACAACTTCTCGGTCAACTCGTACCCGATAGCCATCGGCGGCAAGCCGGGCGGTGCCGTGCTTGGCATGTGGCACGTGTTCTAACCGGTTGCACGTTCAAAGCGATTCACGCAAGGTTTGAAGTGATCCACGGGCGCCTTCGGGCGCCCGTTTTTTTGCGCCCGCTTTGGCGAGTGCGCCGCGCGAGCGCAGTCGCGCACCCTTTCCTGCTAGCATGAGGCCACCCGGAACGCTTCACGCTGGCACCGATTCAATGACCACAAAGCTTGTTGCCCTCGCTGCTACGGGCGCGCTCATGATCCCAGTGAACGCGCACGCGCAGGCCGCCGAAGTGGCGCTCTACGGTCAGATCAACACCAGCCTCGAGCTCGTCAATGGCCGGCAGGAGGACGGAGCGAACCACAACGTCTTTCGCATCAACTCCAATTCATCGCGCATAGGCATCCGCGGCACGGAGGCGCTGGGGGGTGGCCTCAACGCCCTTTTCCAACTCGAATCATCGGTAGCGATCGACGCCGGAGGCAGCACGCTGGGTGGGCGTGACACTTACGTGGGGCTGGCGGGCCGGCTGGGAACGATCCGCGTCGGTAACTTTCTCGCGCCCTACGATGATATCCATGTGATTTTTGGCAACGTTCCCACCCTGACGACGTCCATCCTGTCGACCGCCGCCCTGTGGGCCCAGGGCACGTCCGGCAAAGTGACCGGAGGATTCGATGCCCGCCTTCCCAATTCAGTGCGTTGGGACACCCCGACGGTATCGGGATTGAATGGAAGTCTCCAGTATTCCCCACTGGAGACGACCAACCACGCGAGCATCCTGTCGCTTGGCGGCTTTTACACCCATGGACCGCTCCAGGCCGGCGTGGCCTACGAACATAACAACAAGGTCCGCGGCGACAACGTGAACGATGATGCATTCTCGGTCGCGGGTTCCTACAGTTTCGGCATCGCCGAGATCGGCGCCGTCTACGAGCGCCTGAAATACGACACGCCGTCGGGCAGTCTCAAGCGCGACTTCTGGGGATTGAGCGCGACGGCATCGGTGGGCCCGGGCGTCGTCTACGCCTTCTATGGCCACGCTGCCGACGGTAAAGGCTCCGCGGCGGAAGGCACCCGCATCACGGGTCTCGCCAAAGGATCCGGCACCTCCTCCGACCAATGGGAGTTGAGCTACACCTATCCGCTGTCGAAGCGCACGTTGCTCTACACCGGGTACGTCAAGATCGACAACCGGTCGAACGCGTCCTACACCTTCAACATCAATCCCTACCCCACCGCCATCGGCGGCAAGCCGGAAGGCTGGGTGCTGGGCGCCGTCCACTTTTTCTAGACCCGCGAGTTTAGCTTGGATGCACTCATCGTCGGCTTCGATCGCGCATTGCGCACACTCGCCGGTGTGGCGAGCGGCGCCCGGCCGACACCGGGCGCCGATTTGCCCGAGGCGGAATTGACGCCCGCCGAACGCCGGCACGCCGGCGCCCTCATGCGGGTCAACCATACCGGCGAAGTGTGTGCGCAGGCGCTTTATGCGGCGCAGGCCGTGGTGGCGCGCGATCCGGCCATCGGCGCCCGTTTCGCCCAGGCGGCCCGGGAAGAGGAAGAGCATCTGGCCTGGACCCAAGCGCGTTTGACCGAGCTCGACTGTCAGCCGTCGAGGCTCAATACGCTGTGGTACGCGGGCTCGTTCGCCATCGGCATCATTGCCGGCGCAGCGGGCGACCGCGCCAACCTGGGTTTCGTGGTCGAGACCGAGCGCCAGGTCGAAGAGCATCTCACCGGGCACATGGAGGACCTTCCGGCCGGAGACAGCAAAAGTCGCGCAATCGTTGACCGGATGCGCGAGGACGAAGCACGGCACGGCGCCATGGCGCTTGCCGCAGGGGCCGACGAGCTGCCGCTGCCCGTGAAGGGCGTCATGCGGCTGGCCGCCGGCATCATGAAGGCAATCGCGTACCGCGTTTAGGTTTTACGTCGCGTCCAATCGCGAAGCGCACGCAATCGCGCCGCACGAACGGCCTTGCCGATGGCATCGGCGCCGGGCGCTTCTTCCTCATTGTTTCGTGCCTTCACGCCCCGCGCCACGCGTCCGGCGTCGACACCTTTCGCCACGCCAAAAGCAGCGCGAACGTATTCCGCCGCCGGGTAATCACCGCGTCCGGGTCGCGAGCACGCGTCCGCTTTGCAGGCCTGCAGCAAACCCAGCAGCCGCTCGGGCCGGCGGAATGCATCGGTTGCGGTAATGAGATCGAGCAAGCTCGCCGGATCCAGCTCCAGCGCGCGGTGCACGACGCCGTGCCAGCGTGCCGCGAGCCGGGCCGCGTCGCGGCAATCGATGGGCACGTGCAACCGCTCCGAAACGCGCGCGGCAAGCCGCACGCTGCGCGCCTCGTGGGCGTGGTGCTTCGGCCAATGCTCCGCCGGTGTTTCGGCCTTGCCCAGGTCGTGGACCAGGACCGCGTAGCGCACCGGTAGCGCGTAGGCGTGGTGCGCGCAGTAGTCGAGGGCCATCGCCACATGTACCCCGGTGTCGAGCTCCGGATGGTGCGCGGGTGGCTGCGGCACGCCGTACAGCGCATCGACCTCAGGCAGGACCGCGGCAAGCGCTCCGCACCCCCGAAGCACCGCGAGCATCCGCGACGGATGGGGCTCCATCAGGCCGCGCGCCAGCTCCTGCCAGACCCGTTCCGGCGAGAGCTCCGCCATTTCACCCGAAGCGACCAGTCCGCGCATCAACGCTTCGGTCTCGGGTGCCACCACGAACCCGAATCGCGCGGCAAACCGGGCCACCCGCAACACCCGCAGCGGATCTTCCGCAAACGCCGGTGAGACATGCCGCAACACGCCCGCGCGGAGGTCACGCTCACCGCCGAACGGATCGATGAGGGTGTCCTTCTCGTCGCGGGCCATCGCGTTGATG
>JBDUCE010000418.1:0-3003 GCA_040003635.1 Betaproteobacteria bacterium | reverse complement strand
CAGGCACGGGGTAGATAACCTCATCGTTGGCGCCGAAATCGGTGACCGAGGCGATCGTGTAGGCGATGAACGGTTTCGCGCCGGCGCCCACCACCACATCGTCGGGCACGATGTCGAGCCCTCGTCTCGTACCCATGTCGCGCGCCGCCGCTGCGCGCAGCTCGTCAATGCCGGCCGATGGTGTATAGCCATGCTTGCCGCCACGGATTGCGGCGACCGCTGCATCCTGAATGCGGGTCGGCGTCGGAAAATCCGGCTGGCCGATGCAAAACGACACGATGTCCTTACCCTGGCGCAACAAACCATTGACTTCGGCCAGCACCACGAACGCATTCTCGGTGCCCAGGCTTTCGCCGCGGCGGCTTACCCGGACCGCGCTGGCCGGTGGATCGGGCGGCTGGTTCATCGTTGGCCCGGACGATCGCGGCGTCCCGCGTTCAGCTCGCGAAACGTCTTTCCCGCGGGCGCCGGCATGTCGCGCGCGTCGGTCCACCCCTTCGCCAGGGGCAGGCGGTGAATCAAGCGCTCGCTGCCGCCCATCCACTTGAACACACGCACGCCGATGCGCGTGGTCAGAGCATAGAGCGCCGGCCGCGACGCCAGCCACGACCAGGCGCGAAGCCCGGCGCGCTCATGCCACGGGCGCATGCGGCCCGCGAACTGCTGCTCGCGCAGCTTCCGCAGCAGATCGGGCAGGGGAATCTTGACTGGACAGACCACGCCGCATTGATTGCAAAGCGTCGACGCCTGCGGCAAGTCGAGCGCCTTTTCGATGCCGATGTACGCCGGCGTGAGGATCGAGCCGATCGGCCCGGGATAAACCCATCCGTAGGAATGGCCGCCGATGTTCTGATACACCGGGCAATGGTTCATGCACGCGCCGCAACGAATACAGCGCAGCGCTTCCTTGAGCTCGCCGGCGAGGACGCTGCTGCGGCCGGCGTCGACCAGGATGAAATACATGTGCTCGGCGCCATGGAACTCGCCCTCCCCCTTGACGCCGGTAAGAACGTCGACGTAGTTGGAGATCGACTGGCCGGTTGCCGATCGGGGCAAGAGGCGCATCAGCGTGGCCACGTCTTCCAGCGTCGGCACGATTTTCTCGATGCCCGATATGGCGATGTGCACTTTCGGCAGCGTGGTGGTCAGCGTCGCGTTGCCTTCGTTGGTCACGACCACCACCGAGCCGGTTTCCGCCACAAAAAAGTTGCCGCCTGAAATGCCCATGTCCGCAGTCAGGTAGTGCGAGCGCAGAACGCCGCGCGCCTCCAGGCAAAGCTCGGCGATCTCGGTCTTGCGCGCGGTCTTGTGCACCTTGGCGAAAAGATCGGAGACCTCCTCCTTGCTCTTGTGCAGCGCCGGTCCGATGATGTGCGAGGGCGGCTCGTAGTCGTTGATCTGCAGGATGTACTCCCCGAGATCCGTTTCGACAACCTGTCCGCCGGATCCTTCGATGGCGCGGTCGAGCGCCGACTCTTCGCTCACCATCGACTTCGACTTGATCGTCTTGCCAACGCCGTGACGCGCCGCGATCTCCAGCACGTGACGGTTGACGTCCTCGGGTGTCTCCGCCCACAGCACGGTGGCGCCGCGCGCGGTGGCGTTTCGCTCGAATATCTCCAGCCAGACGTCGAGTCGGTCCAGCGAGCGCTGCCGGATGGCGCGTGCAGCCTCCCGCGTCGCCTCGAAGTCATCCAGCTCGAATAAGGCCTCGCGGCGCTTGGCGACGAACTTGCCCTTGATCTTCTGCAGGTTGCCCTGGAGCTGCGCGTTGCCCATATTGTCGTGGGCAAGCTCCTTGAAGTGCATCGATGCGATCTGCATTGCTTCCTCGTTAGCCCGCTACGACTCTTCGCCTGCCAGGAGCTCGGCGACATGAAGGACCCGGGTGGCCATGTCGCCTCGACGCCTCAGGCGGCCCTCGATGTTGAGCATGCATCCAAGGTCGCCCAGGACCACGGCTTCGACTTTCGATTGCGCAATGAATTCGCACTTGTTGTCGGCGAGCCGCGAGGAGATTTCGCCGTATTTGATCGAGAACGTTCCGCCAAAGCCACAACAGGTCTCGCATTCCTCCATCTCGCGCAGCTTGAGCCCGGGAACCTTGGCCATCAGGCGACGAGGTTGCTCCTTCACGCCCATCTCACGCAGGCCGGCGCAGGAATCATGGTAAGTCACGGTGCCGGCGAATTTGCCCGGAACGGAAGCAAGCTTGAGGACGTTGACCAGGAAATCGGTGAGCTCCCGCGTCTTCGCGCCAAGCGCGACCGCGCGGGCAAGCATCGCCGGATCGTCGCGAAAGAGGTCCGCATAATGCGTCTTGATCATGCCCGTACACGACCCGGACGGCGCGACCAGGTAATCGCAGCCCTCGAATTCCCCGATCAGCTTGGTCGCCAGCGCGAGCGCTCCTTTGCGGTCGCCGGAGTTGTAGCCGGGCTGCCCGCAGCACGTCTGCCTTTCCGGGATCACCACCTGCGCGCCACCGGCTTCGAGCAGCCTGACGGCTGCGAATCCGATCGACGGCCGCATCAGATCGACGAGGCAGGTGACGAAAAACCCGACGCGCATGGGAGTCAGCGGGTGGCCATCAGTAGGACCGGGTCAGCGCGACGACGCACATCCCCATCAACTGCTGCGGAAAGATGCCGAACACGAGCAGCGACAGGCCATTGAGCGAAAGCAATACGCGCGTGTCGACACGCGCTTCGAGCGGCGCCCTGTCCACCGGTTCATCGAAGTACATCAGCTTAACGATCCGAAGATAGTAAAACGCTCCGATCAGCGATGCCAGCACGGCAACGACCGCAAGCCATACCAGGCCGACGTCGACCGCCGCTTCTATGACCGAGAATTTGGCGTAAAACCCGATCGTGGGCGGAACCCCGGCGAGGGAGAACATCGTCAGCAGCATCAGGAACGCGTACCACGGGCTGCGCTGATTGAGGCCCCGGAAATCATCCAGATTTTCCGCCTCGAAGCCGGCGCGGGAGAGCAGCAGCA
>JBDUCE010000417.1:0-3015 GCA_040003635.1 Betaproteobacteria bacterium | reverse complement strand
CATGTCTTCTCCAGATTTGAGCGGGTGCGCCGCACCGTGGCCGGCAGGACCGGCAGGCGGCAAGAACGCGCGGCGGATATTAAGGGTTGACAGCCCGCATGGCAAGCAAACTCGCCACGTAGGCGGGGACCGCCTCTTCCACCGGGCGCATCGGCTCCCGGTACCCGGCGGCCCGAAGCTGCGTCAGGTCGGCCTCGGTGAAGCTCTGGTATTTGCCCGCCAGCGCGGGCGGGAACGGCACGTAGGCGATCGCTCCGTCGCTCACCAGCGACGCCAGCGTCCCGGCCGGCCGCCCTTCGGCCGCCCGCAGCGCATTGAGCGCAGCCACCGCCACCTGGTTGAACGTGGCGGCCTTGCCCGTACCCAGGTTGAAGATGCCGCTGCGCTCGGGATGATCGAGAAAATACAGGTTGACCTTCACGACATCGCCGACCGAGACGAAATCGCGCCGCTGCTCGCCCGCGCTGTAATCACCCGACCCTTCGAAGAGCTCTATCCGCCCGCGTTCGCGGTATTGCTGCACGAAGTGACACGCGACCGACGCCATGCGTCCCTTGTGCTCTTCCCGCGGGCCGTACACGTTGAAATAGCGCAACCCGACGATGGGCGCGGTCCGCTCGGGCAACACGCGCCGCACGTGCTGATCGAAAAGGAACTTCGAGTAGCCATAGATGTTGAGCGGCGCTTCGAAGCGACGCTCCTCGCGAAAGGTGGTCCCCGCGCCATACACCGACGCCGATGACGCGTAGAGAAACGGCACATCGTTGTCCTGGCACCAGGCAAGAAGCGACATCGAGTAACGGTGGTTGTTGCGCATCATGTAACGACCGTCGGTCTCCATCGTGTCCGAGCACGCACCCTGGTGCAGAACGGCCGCCACGTCGTCGTCGAAGTCGCCGTTGCCGAGGCGCTCGATGAATTCGTCCTTGTCGATGTAATCGGCGATCTCGCAGTCGACCAGATTGCCAAACTTGTCGGCGCGGGTGAGATTGTCCACCGCGATGATGTCGCGCTCGCCGCGCAGATTGAGCGCCTTGACGAGGTTGGAGCCGATGAATCCCGCAGCACCGGTGACGACGATGTACACGCATGCTCCCGTTGGATGGAACGCGGCGAAGCTCAGACCTCGAGGTCGACCTTCACGGCGGTCGTGACTGTAAATGCAACCCGTAACGCGACGGCGCACAGCAGCTCATAGCCTACCGTCGCTGCGGCGGCCGCGACCTCGTCCACCGGCAAACCCACGCCCCAGAGGACCACCGGCGAGCCGACGCCCGCCTGGGGGACATCGGTGAGATCCACGGTAATCATGTCCATCGATACGCGACCGGCGATGCGCACCTTGCGGCCGCACACCAGCACCGGCGTGCCGTTGGGGGCGTGCCGCGGATAACCATCGGCGTAGCCGCAGGCGATGACGCCAATTCGATGCGCGCGTGCTGCCCTGTACCCTGCCCCGTAGCCTACGGCCTCGTTCGCTCCCAGATCCTGCACTGCAATGATTTGCGAGTGCAGGGTCATCACCGGCTCGAGGCCAAGCATGGCGGCGGAATCGGACGCGAACGGCGTCGCGCCGTAGAGCATGATGCCGGGCCGAACGATTTCTCCGCCCACGTCGCGGAACCGGATCACGCCGGCGGAATTGGCAATGGAGCGCGGATAATGAAGTCCCTCGCACGCACTGTTGAAACGTGCCAGCTGATCGGCCAGGCCATCGTCCTCGTCGGCGCGCGCGAAGTGGGTCATGAGACGCAGGGCAGCCACCGAGTCGCAATGCGACAGGCGCTCGACGATGGCGGCGAGGTCGCGGGGCAGCACGCCGAGGCGGTTCATCCCGGTATTGATCTTGATGAACACTTCGAGCGGTCGCGCCAGATGTGCCGTTTCGAGCATGCGCACCTGATCGGGATGATGCACGACGACCGCCAGGCGCTTGGCCGAAATGACCGATAACTCCTTGGCTTCAAAAAAGCCCTCCAGCAGCAGGATGCGCCGGCTGTAGCGCTCGTCGCGCAACGTGACCGCGGCATCGAGCTCCAATAACGCAAGGCCATTCGCCTCGCTTAGCGCCGGCAGGACGCGCATCAAGCCGTGGCCGTAGGCGTTGGCCTTGACCACCGCGAACACCTGCGTACCCGGCGCGCACGCTTTCGCTTTGGCGACATTGGCGCGCAGGGCAGCGAGGTTCACCTCGGCATGAAGCGGTCGGGTCATCGGCGCGGGTGGGTAAGGACGCGAAAAGGAGCGATTCGGTGAGGCTGGTGCGGCGCGTCCGGTGCGTTGGAGAGGACGATTGATCCGCGCAGCCATGGTATAAAGCCCGGGCACGGGCCTTTCAAATTATACCGAAGGAACCCATCCACGAGGTTCCGGAGGGCCCGACCAAGGCTCGCGCCGCCAACCGGCGCGCCGTGCCATTGCGGAGGATGATGAAGCCGGGCTTTTACACCATCATGGCGGCGCAGTTCTTTTCGTCGCTGGCCGATAACGCGCTGTTGATCGCGGCCATCGCGCTGCTGCGGGAATCCGCAGAGCCGGCCTGGATGACCCCGGCGCTCAAGATGTCGTTCGTGGTGTCCTACGTGCTGCTCGCGCCGCTGGTGGGCGCCTTCGCCGATTCGATGCCGAAGGGCCGCGTGATGCTCATCACCAACGGCATCAAGATCGTCGGCTGCTCGCTGATGCTGCTCCAGGTTCATCCCCTGCTCGCTTATGCGGTCGTCGGGTTTGGTGCAGCGGCGTATTCGCCGGCGAAATACGGCATCCTGACGGAGCTCCTGCCGGCCCATCAACTGGTGGTAGCGAACGGTTGGATCGAAGGCACCACCGTCACCTCGATCATCCTTGGCGTGCTGCTGGGCGGCGCGCTCATTACGCCGCGCGTGGCGCAGATGCTGCTCGGCTTCGATCTGCCGTTGATCGATTCCTCCATCGAGACCGGCCCCGAAGCAGCGATCGCCCTCATCATCAGCTTCTATCTCATCGCCGCCATCTTCAACTGGTTCATTCCCGACA
>JBDUCE010000416.1:0-3016 GCA_040003635.1 Betaproteobacteria bacterium | reverse complement strand
GCGCTGCCCACGCTCAAGGCGCCGGCGGCAGCGCGTCCGGCGCTTCCGGCGTGGGCGCGGCGCGCGACATCCCCGCCGCGCATTTCAAAGCGACCTTGCCCTGGCACGCTTACGCGGTTGCGGCGGTTCAGCACCACCTCGGTCGCGCGGGTCAAGTCGTCCTCGTACATCCTGGCGATCTCTTCCGCAACGCCGCGGTCTTCGATCGCAACATCGAGTTCCCAGTTGTGCATCCAGCTCGCGAAGTTGAGATTGGTCGATCCAACGCGCGCCCAAACGCCGTCGGATACTGCGCATTTGGCGTGCAGCATGGTGCCGTTCCATTCGAACACGCGCACGCCGGCCGCGAGGAGCGGTCGAAAGCCGGCGCGCGACAGTGGCCGCAACGCCGGGAGGTCGCTCGCGCCCGGCACCAGCAGCCGGACGTCGACCCCATCCTGCGCCGCTGCACACAACGCCTGGACGTACGGCGACAGACCCACGAAATAAGCGTCGGTCAGCCACAGATATTGTTTCGCCGCCGACGCAATGACTTGATCGACCCGGAAAACGCCGGCCGTGTTGGGCATGCCCGCAATGACCCGGACGGATACGTCGCCTGCTGCAGCGATGGTCTCCGGCAGCGCGAGGTCCGGCAATGGCATCGGCGTCACACCGGCGGCCGCCCAGGCCTGCGCAAAAGCCTGTTGCAACGCGGCCACTGCAGGGCCCGTGACTTCCACGCCGGTGTCGCGCCACGGCTCCAACCGGCGCGATGGATCGCCGTTCCAGCGCGCCGAGATGCACAAGCCGGCGACATACCCCACACGACCATCGACAACGATCTGCTTGCGATGGTCGCGCGAAAGCCATTCGAGAGGAGCGTCGAAGCGAAAGGGATTGAAGGAGCGCACCTCGGCGCCGGCAGCACTCAGCTCCGACCACAGGCGCCCGGACCCGAAGGTGCCCAGCCAGTCGTAGAGCACGTATACGCGCACGCCTTCGCGCGCCTTGGTGGCGAGCGCCGCGGCGAATTCGCGCCCGACTTCATCGTTCGCAAAGATGTACGACTCGACCAGGATCGTGCGTTCGGCCGCGCGAATAGCCGCGAGCCATGCCGGGAAATTTTGCGCCGCATCGCGTAACACCCGCACTGCGTTACCACCGATACGCAGGGCGCCGGTGGCCCGCGCCAGGGCGACGTCGTCGAGTCCGAGACGGGCACGTCCCGCGTGGACGACAGCGCCTGACTCGTCCGCGAACGCGCGCGGGGCCAGCGCTTGCCGCTCGAGCTCCACATCCGGTGCAACAAGCCGCGTCATGCCGCGCGCGCGGCGCCCGGCGCGCGACCGGGCTCGTCGGGCCAACTGGCGGGATCCGCTTCGAAGAGCTCCTGCAATTGTGCGGACGCCTGCATCGAGGTCTGGATGAGCTGCGCTTCGTCCTGATGAACAGCGTATTGGGCGTCGAGCTGCTGCCGGTCGTGGCGCTCGAAGAAGCGGATCGCCCGTTCGGCGGCGTCGCGCCCGAAGCCCGATCGCAACAAGGCCTGGTGGGCGATTTCGAGGCTCGATTGAAATGTTTCGCGCTCGATCACCTGGATGCCGAGATCGCGCAATCTGAAGTAGTGCACCCGGTTGCGCGCGCGGGCGAGAATCGGCAACTGCGGAAAGTGCTTCCGCACCACGTTCGCGGCACGCATGGAGGCTTCGACGTCATCGATGGCAAGGATGAAGAGCTTGGCCTGCCCTGCCCGCGCCGCCTTCAGGAGATCGAGTCGCGAGGCATCGCCGTAGTAAACCTTCGACCCGAACTTGCGCACGAAATCCACCTGCTGGTAGCTCGCTTCCAGCACCGTGAAAGGGATGGCGCCCATGCGCAGGACCCGCGACACGATCTGGCCGAAGCGCCCGTAACCGGCGATGATCACTGGAGTGCCCGGACCGTCGATGGTATCGAACTCCGGCTCCCGGGTGCGCTCCAGCCAGCGCTCGATCAGCCGCTCGTGGACAACGAAGCTCAACGGCGCAAGCAGCATCGAGATCGTGACCACCAGCACCAGCAGTTGCGATGTCTCGGGCGTGAATACGCCGAGGCCTCCCGCCGCCGCAAACAGCACGAACGCAAATTCGCCGCCCTGCGCGAGGCTCACCGCTACCCGCTGCGAGGTTTCGGCGGGCGATCCTGAAAGCCGCATGATCACGCCCAGCAGCAATGCCTTGACTGTCATCAGTCCCACGGCGAGGCCGAGCACCGTCAGCGGACGCTGCACCAGCAACGTGAGGTTGGCGCTCATGCCCACGGCGATGAAAAAAAGACCCAGCAGGAGGCCCTTGAACGGCTCGACATCGGCTTCGAGCTCGTGCCGGAACTCCGAATCGGCGAGCAGCACGCCGGCGAGAAAAGCGCCAAGCGACATCGACAGCCCGATCGCTTCCATCAACAGTGCCGCGCCGATGACAACGAGCAATGCCGCCGCCGTGAACACTTCCTGGCCACCGTAGCGCGCCACCACCTTGAGCACCGGCCGCACCACGAGGCGGCTCGCCACCACCACCGTGGCGATGGCGGCCATGCCTTTGGCAGCCATCGCCCACCCGCCGGCGCCCGGTCCCGCCACGTCCGCAAGCAGAGGCAGCAAGGCGAGGAGCGGAATCACGGCGAGATCCTGGAACAGCAGGATGGCAAAGGCGTTGCGGCCGTGCGGAGTGTCCAATGCTTCGCGCTCGGCAAGGGACGAGAGCACCAGCGCCGTCGATGACATCGCGAGGCCGAGCCCTGCGATCAGCGCCCCCTGCCAGGCAAGTCCGGTCCAACTGGCGAGCAGCGCCAGTACCAATCCGGTGATGACCACCTGCGCACCGCCCAAGCCGAACACCGGCCGGCGCAACGCCCACAAGCGTGAAGGCTCGAGCTCGAGTCCCACCAGAAACAAGAGCAGCACCACGCCGAGCTCCGCGAAGGCGAGGGTGGTCTCGACATCGCCGATCAGGCGCAGGCCCCAGGGCCCGATCAGCGCGCCCGCGGCAAGATAGCC
>JBDUCE010000415.1:0-3020 GCA_040003635.1 Betaproteobacteria bacterium | reverse complement strand
GCGCGGCGAAACTCCTTTTCGAACACCGCCCAGAAATCCTGCTTGGCTTCGATCGAAAAATCCTCGTAGCGCTCCAGCAGCAAGTCCCACTGGCGCGCCTTGCGGTTGCCTGGCAGCAGATGATCGAACGTGCTCGCGCCACTTCCGCGCTTTTCGAACTCGGCCGGCTGGAACCGCTCCAAAAGCCCGGCGATCGCGGCCTGGATGCCTGATGCAAGGCCGCGATCGTGCAGCCGCAGATCGTCGTAGGCATCCAGCACCGCGCGCATCGGGTTCATGATGTCATTGCGCTGCGGCGCGAGCAGGTGCTCGAGCGCGGCATCGGCATCCCACGCCGCCTTGAGCGGATTGACCGCGCGCGCCCAGCATCGTCATGTCCGCGTGCAGGCTGCTCTTGGCTTCGGCGCGCAGGCGCAGGAGCTCGATCGTGCCTTGGGTCGTTTCACGCAAGAAGGTGCCGAGCGTATGCATGAGTTCGGGGGTGAGACCGTCGGGCAAATGCAGGTCGCTGACGCCGAGGCCGGCCAGCAATGCGCGTTCGAGCGTCAGGCGGTCCGCCGGACTCGAAAGACTCGCCCCCTCTCCGGCGACCGGGGGGAGCGTGGACGCAACCTCTGGATCGGGAACACTGGATTCGGCAGTCATCTTCAACAGGCAGGAAGCGTGATCCGGAAAATCGCCGGGCGCCCAAGTTTACTTCAACTATGGCGCGGCAATCATCCATCCTGATTCTGCGGCACCGAACCGGCACCTTGGGAGCGCGACTGTCGCGCGGCCGCGCGCCGGCAGGACGGTGCAGGCGAGTAGCAGCGCGTGCGGTCAGGCGGCCACGGGCACCGCGCCGGCGATGACCGCAGGCGCGAGTGCGAACGATGCGGCCTTCTCGATGATCATGTCGACCCACTGATGCGCCACCACCAGCTCGGCGCGTTCCGCCTCGTCGCAATCGCTTTGCAACACGCTGACTTCGCGCGCCGACCACCAGCGCGAAATCCCCGACGTGATCTCGATTGTCACCTGGCAGCGGTCCCCTTCGCGCGGCGCACCGCTGATCGTGATCACATGACGGCGATAGGTCGTTTGTACCAAAGCCGGTTACCTTTTTTCAGTCGTGAGAGCGGGCTCGGCGCTGTCACCGGCGTCCACGCCGCGTGAAGCGAGATCCATCGCCTGTGCGACATGAAGGGCATGGATGATCTGCAGCTCCCGACGCACTTCGGGCGGAAATCCCCGGCGGCGGTGCGGCTCGGCTGTCAGCAACTGGGCGAGATACGGTTCAAGCGCCAGCGGATTGCCCCAGCACGCTGCCAGGCGATTGGCGATTCGGGTAAACAGCGCCGGCAGCGCGAGAGGTCGCGCGGCGCTCGGGAGCGACGCCAGCCAATGCGCGGTGGACGGACGCAGCGTTTCATCCGGTTGGGAGCGCCGCAGATGAACGGGTGGCGATGGGCTGATCGCGATCGATGTGACCAGTGGCCGCCGTTCGACCTCGCCGTCGAAGGAGAGGTCGTTTGCCGGCTGTCGGGGTCCTGGATAGAGGATCATGCGTCAGTTACTGCCGATGTTGGTCAGGTTCGTCGGTGGGCCGGGTAGGTTTGGAAGCCCGATACCACCCCAGAGCAATCGGCGCGCCAGCCCTGGGATCGAATGCCGCCGGGAAGAACTGCCCAGGCCTTCGGCTCTGGCTGCCGAGGCGCCGGCCAAGGCGAATTCGAAGGCCGTAAAAGGCAACCCCGCCGCGTGGGCGGGGTTGCAACGCGAAAGAATGGGCCTCGCGGCGAAACGTTAAAAGTCCGCTCGCGGCTGGCCGCTCAGGACGATTCGCTCTTCATGGGCTAGTCATCGTCGCCACCATCGCCGTCGTCCTGTTTTCCGCGCGGGGGCACGGCGACAATGCGACCATAGGCCCCATTCTCTTCCCCATTCGGCCCCGCCGCAAAGAACAAGGAATTCGTCGGCTGATTGAATAATCCATTGCCGAAGGCCAGTCCCCACAGGCCATCGATCTTCAGCACGCGATGTTCCGGAGTGCGCAACTGGCCGCGAAATTCCCCCGTGGCGACATCGTAGGCATTGATGGTCCCATCGCCGAAGTTCCCGACCAGAAGGCGGCCGCTGAATTTTCCAAAGCCCGCCGGTGCCATCGCCATCCCCCACGGTGCATTGAGCTTGCCGCGCGTTGCGACACGATTGATGAGATTGCCGTTGGGGTCGAAAACGTCGACGAACCCCAGACCCTGGCCAGCCACTTCGTCGTCTCCGCCTGCCTCGCGTTTCGCGAATGCGACATACAGATAGCCGCCGATGTTCATGATGTTGAACGGCGCGAAATCGGCCGGGATCCCGCGATCGCGAAATCCCCCAGGCACACTGGTAGGCGCAAAGCTCGCATTGAAAACATCGATCTTCCCGCCATGAAAATCCGCCGCATAAAGCATGTTGGCGGTACCGTTGGCGGCCAACGCAAGGCCCTTGTAGACCGCATCAGCGGTGGTCGCCGAAGGAACCGGGATGGCGTTCGTAAAGTCGACGTTGGGTGCCCAACCGGAAATGACCCCGTCTTCGGAGGCGAAGATGAACCGGCTGGGGCCGGATTTTCCGCCATTGGCAACGACAAAATCGGCCGAGCCATTGAACACGATTCCCGTCGGTGAACCCTGCGCTTGACCGGGTGCGGCCGGAATGGTGACCACCAGCGGCGTCGGCTGCGGACTTGGTTTGCCGAATCCGTCGTACAGCGTGGCAACCCCGGCGTGGTTGTCGGCGACCCAGACAAATCCGTTCGGGTTGAACGCGACGCCCCACCCGTTTTTCAGATTCGAATCGCGGTTATCAGCGGGAACGCCGCCATCGGAAACCAGCGTGTGCGCCTCGTAATTGTTGGTATTGGCGGCGAATGCCGGAGCGGCAACCAGGCTGCTGGCGAGAATCAGGACCGGCAGCAGTGGGCCGGCCAAGGTGCGAATCAAATTCATGACAACACCTCCTGCGGTGAGCAATGATTGAGATGGCGTGAGTAA
>JBDUCE010000414.1:0-3027 GCA_040003635.1 Betaproteobacteria bacterium | reverse complement strand
GCGTCGGCGCATAGCCGAGTACGCGCCGTGCCTTGGCAATATCCGCCTGTGAATGGCGCACGTCACCGGGACGAAAGTCCCCGTGCACCGGCTGCGCCGACGCCACGGAGGGGACGTGTCGCGAGAGCTCGTCCCTGACGTTGACGAAAAGCTCGTTCAGCGTCGTGCGATCGTCGAGCGCCACATTCAATACTTCCGAAGCCGCGGCCGCATCGTCGGACAGCGCGGCCAGCAAATTCGCCTGGACGGCATTGTCCACGTAGCAAAAATCGCGACTCGACTCACCATCGCCGTTGATCACCACGGGCTCACCTCGGAGCAAGGCGCGAATCCACCGCGGGATGACGGCGGCGTAGGCGCCTTCCGGGTCCTGCCGGGGGCCGAATACGTTGAAATACCGCAAGCCTGTGGTGCGCATTCCATAGCAACGGCCAAACACCTCGGCGTAGAGCTCATTGATCACTTTGGTCACGGCATAGGGCGACAGCGGCCGTCCGATGCGATGCTCCACTTTCGGCAACCCCGCATCATCGCCGTACGTCGAGCTCGATGCGGCATAAACGAACCGGCGCACGCCCGAATCGCGCGCCGCCACGAGCATGTTCAAAAAGCCATCGACATTGGCGGCATTGGTGGCCAGCGGGTCCGCCAGCGAGCGCGGTACCGACCCCAGCGCTGCCTGGTGCAACACCGCATCGATCCCGTTACAGGCAGCGCGGCAGGCCGCCAAGTTCCGTATGTCGGCTTCCCGGAACTCGTGGCGGCGCCATTGTGCTGCGGAAACGCCGGCCCTCACCTCGTCAAGATTGTGCCGGTGTCCGGTCGACAGGTTGTCGAGCGAAACGACCGTCTGGTCGAGTTGGAGCAATGCATCCACCAGATGCGAGCCGATGAAACCGGCGCTGCCCGTGACCAGCCAGCGCAGCGGCCGCTCGGCCAGACGCACTTTTGCCTCTTCGATCGCGCTCACTCGCGTCCCTTCATAATCGCCACAAGGTCACGTCGCGGCCGTCGAACACGGCGGGCTCGAACTGACTCTTGACGTCCGCCACCACCCCTTTCGGCTGCAGCTTTCGGACGAAATCCTCGATGGGGCGGTCGTTCAGTTGGCGATGCGCCACGGCGGCGACGATCGCCGCGGACCGGGGCAGGGCCTCCCAGTCGACGAGCTTGACCCCATACTCATGCAACGCCTCGGCGCTGTCGGCCACCGGATCGTGCACGTGGACCGTTGCCCCATAGGATTCGAGCTCGCGGATCACGTCGATGACCCGTGAATTGCGAAGGTCCGGACAATCCTCCTTGAACGTGAGCCCCAATACGATAATCGGCGCCTGCTTGATCTGCCAGCCATTACGAACCAGATGCTTGACGGTCTGTTCGGCAACGAACTTGCCCATGCCGTCGTTGATCCGCCGTCCGGCGAGGATCACCTCCGGGTGATAGCCGACCATCTCTGCCTTGTGAGTCAAATAGTAGGGGTCGACGCCGATGCAGTGGCCCCCCACCAGGCCGGGCCGGAAGGGGAGGAAATTCCACTTGGTGCCGGCGGCACGCAGAACTTCCATCGTATCGATGCCCAGCCGGTCGAAAATGATGGCGAGCTCGTTCATGAGCGCGATGTTGAGATCGCGTTGTGTGTTCTCGATGACCTTGGCCGCTTCCGCGACCTTGATGCATGACGCCTTGTGCACGCCTGCCGTGACCACGCTCGCATACATCGCCGCCACGCGCTCGAGTGTTTCCGGAGTATCGCCCGACACGACCTTGGTGATTTTCGTGAACGTCCGATCCTTGTCGCCCGGGTTGATGCGCTCGGGCGAGTAGCCCACGAAAAAATCCCGTTTCCATCGCATCGCCGAATGCTTCTCGATGATGGGCACGCACACTTCTTCGGTGGCGCCGGGATAGACCGTCGATTCGAATACGACCGTCGCGCCCTTTTTCAGGTGCTTGCCCACCGCTTCGGACGCGCCGATCAGGGGACGAAAATCCGGCTGGTGCGCTTCGTCGACGGGCGTGGGCACCGCCACGACGATGAAATCCGCGGTGGCGAGCCCTGCCGGATCGGAGCTGACCGTCAATTGCGAGGCGGCGCGAAGTGCGTCGGCGGAAAGCTCCCCTGTGGGATCCACAAACCGCCGGTATTGCTCGATCTTGGCAGCGGAAAGATCGAATCCGAAGGTCGGGTACTTCTTGCCGAACTCCACCGCGAGCGGCAACCCCACATAGCCCAACCCCACTACCGCAACCGTCGTCATCGTTGTTCCCTGTACGTGCTCGAGGTGCGCAAAGGAAGTCGTCGGCGCATGGGACCAACGTGCGCACACCGGATCATAGCGAGCTCCTTACGCGTGCGACTTCGTCCTGATCGGCAAACTTGTCGCCGAGCTTGCCCAGCGCGTCGAGCTCCTTGCGCGCCGCATCCTTGTCGCCCACCTTCACGAGGCCCTTGGCGAGATTGAGGCGCACGGCGGCAGCCGCCGGGTCGAGCTCGACTGCCTTGCGCAGCAATTGGACGCCCCGCGAGGCATCGCCTTTTTCAACCAGCAAAGTGCCGAGGGTGTCCATGAAAGCGGCCTGGTTGGGCGCCAGCTTGTTCGCCTTTTCCGCATATTCCAACGCCCGTGGATCGTTGCGCTTTCCCGCGACCCAGGCCAGATTATTGAGGAACACCGGATTCTCGGGATCGTTGGCAACCAGAGTTTCATAGTGTTTTGCGGCCGCCACGTAGTTCTTGGCGACACTGGCAGTCTGGGCCACGAAAAACCGGAACCGCGTGTCATCCGGATTTTGCTTGAGCCAGGTTGCCGCGAAAGCGTCCGCCTCCGACCGCGAGCCTCCGCCCGCGGTGAGGGTGGCCTCCAGCTTGACCGCAAGCTCGGTCGACTTTGCGAGCTTCAGTCCCGCGCGATAGGCCGCCACCGCTTCCACCCATTGCTTCCTGCTGGCATAGATGTCGCCTTCGAGCAGAAAGCCCGTCGACTCGGTCGGACGCTGCTTCTGCACGTCGCGCGCAATGGCAAG
>JBDUCE010000413.1:0-3035 GCA_040003635.1 Betaproteobacteria bacterium | reverse complement strand
GCATCGGGAATCGTCGCCAGCTCCCCGCGGGCGATGTGCGCAAGCCGCCGCCGCACCCCCGCGAGCGAAGCGGTCGCCCCTTCGCCCTCGGGGTGATCGCCTAGCCAGGCGGGGATCGATGACTGCTCCGCCGCAATCCACAGCGTGGGGGCGGTTATCGCCCGCCACACCGCGTACACCTCGTCCATGTGATACACGCTCGGGAAGGGCAGCTTGTGGCGGGGATCGGAGCGCAATCGGGCGCGACCGTCGGGCAGCACTTCGGCCCATTCCTGCGCCAGGAAAGCCGCCTTGTCCACGGAGAGTCGGGGATTGTTCTTCTGCAGCCTGGCCGCCACTGCTTCCAGGTTGGCGTAGGGCTTGAACCCGACCGGCGCGCGCAATGCGTCGAGCCACTTGGCGAATTTCGCCGGAGCAAGTGCAGAATCTTCGGCCGGGATACCGAAGCCATCGAGGGAAACGAGCCTGGCAATGCGCGCCGGGCGAATGCCGGCGTAATGCAGCACGATGTTGCCGCCGAGGCTGTGTCCGCCCAGGCACACTGGCCCGGTGGGCGCGTAGTGGTCGAGCAACGCCTCGAGATCGGCGATGTAATCGGCAAACCAGTAGCCCTGCGGCTGCCACGCCGATCGACCGAAGCCGCGCAGATCGGGTGCGATCACGCACCACCTGCCCTGCAATGCATCGACCAGGAACTGGAACGACGCCGCCACGTCCATCCAGCCGTGCAACAGAAAGAGCTTCGGCGCCTCGGGCTCTCCCCACATCAGGACGCGATGGGGCAAGCCGCGCAACGCCACGCGATGGGCGACGTAAGGGCTCACGCGCGAGCTCCCGGCGCGACGCCCACGATGACCCTGATCAGCGTTTCTTCCGGCACAACCCTACGCCATCCTGCCAACCCATGCTGTAGTTGCCGTCCTTGCCGAAGCGTTCACCGTCCTTGCGCTCCGCCCCCGTCGCGCTCGCGCAGCCATCGGCATAGCCTTGCCGGTAGGCGAGAGGAAACCCCGAGAGATTGATCTTCGGCGGCGGTGGCTCGGCGGTACGCGGCAACGGTGGCGCGCTCGGCGGCGCCGCCGGTGGAATCGTGGCGCAACCAGCCGCCATGCATAACACGACCGCGACCGGCAATGGCCAGCCGCCATTACTCCGCGCGCGTTGCCGCGCAACAGAGTGCACCAACGAGTGGATCAAGGTGGGCATCGACAGAAGATGGCTGGTTGCATCCAGCGGAGGGGTGCGGGGGACGGAGTAAAATTCTAGCACTCCCCACGTCCCGACCTCCCGCGCGCAGCGCCGCCCGCGGGTCACCCATTGCCGATGACCGCCCCCGTTTTTGTCCATCTGCGGATGCACAGCGAATTCGCCATCGCCGATGGCATCGTGCGCATCGACGACGCCGTGGCCGCGGCCAGGGCCGATGCCATGCCGGCGCTGGCACTCACCGATCTGGCCAACACGTTTGGCATGGTCAAGTTCTACAAGGCGGCCAGAGCCAGCGGTGTGAAGCCGATCTTCGGCGTCGATGCCTGGATCACCCATGAAGCCGACCGCGACCACGTGTCGCGCGCACTGTTGCTCGCGCAATCGCGCGCCGGTTACCTTCTCATCGCCGATTGGCTGACCAGGGCTTATCGCACCAACCAGCATCGCGGACGGGCAGAAATGCGACGTGAATGGCTGGCGGAGGGCACCGACGGCCTGATCGCGCTCTCCGGCGGACGCGACGGCGATGTCGGACAGGCGCTGCTGCAGGGCAATGCCCCTGGGGCGGCGCGCGCCGCCACCGAGTGGGCGTCACTTTTTCCCAACCGCTTCTATCTGGAGCTGCAGCGCGCGGGGCACGCCGATGACGACGCCCTGGTCGCGGCAACGGTGCGCCTTGCCAATGACAAGAGCCTGCCGGTGGTCGCCACGCATCCGATCCAGTTCGTGCGGCGCGACGAGTTTCGGGCCCACGAGGCGCGGGTGTGCATCGCCGAGGGCACGGCGCTGTCCGACCCGCGTCGCAGCCGACGCTTCACGGCGGAACAGTATTTCAAGTCGCAAGCCGAAATGGCGAGCGCTTTCGCCGATCTGCCGGAAGCACTGGCCAACACGATCGCCATCGCCCAGCGCTGCAACCTGGTCATTCCCTTGGGCCGTAATTATCTACCCGACTTCCCGACGCCGCCGGGCGTCGGCATCGACGAACATCTGCGGCGCGAGGCCGCGGCGGGCCTGGAAAAACGGCTCGCGGCGCTCTATCCGGACCCGGAAGTGCGGGAGAAGAAACGACCGGAGTATGAAGCGCGGCTCGGCTTCGAGGCCGGCACCATCGTGCAGATGGGATTTGCCGGTTACTTCCTGATCGTTGCCGACTTCATCAACTGGGCGAAGCACAACGGGGTGCCGGTAGGACCCGGACGCGGCTCCGGCGCGGGCTCGCTGGTGGCCTATGCGTTGGGCATCACCGATCTCGACCCGCTGCGCTACATGCTGCTCTTCGAGCGCTTTCTCAATCCCGAGCGCGTATCGATGCCGGACTTCGACATCGACTTTTGCCAGAACGGCCGCGACCGCGTGATCGATTACGTCAAGAAGCGCTACGGCGCCGATTCGGTCTCGCAGATCGCCACCTTCGGCACCATGGCCGCGAAAGCCGCCGTTCGCGATGTGGGCCGGGTGCTGGACCTTCCGTATTCGTTCTGCGATGGCATTGCCAAGCTGATTCCCTTTACGCCCGGCAAGCTCGTGACCTTGAAGCAGGCGCGCCAGATGGAGCCGCTCCTGGCCGAGCGCGAGCAGAACGAAGAGGAAGTGCGCGAGCTGCTGGTGCTCGCCGAAGCGCTGGAAGGGCTCACCCGCAACGTCGGCATGCACGCCGGCGGCGTGTTGATCGCACCGGGCAAGCTCACCGACTTCTGTCCCTTGTACACCCAGGCCGGCTCCGACGGCCTGGTGTCGCAGCTCGACAAGGACGACGTGGAGGCGGTGGGTCTGGTCAAGTTCGATTTTCTCGGGCTTACCACCCTCACCATTCTCGACTGGAC
>JBDUCE010000412.1:0-3043 GCA_040003635.1 Betaproteobacteria bacterium | reverse complement strand
ACCTGCCCGGCTGGCCGGAGCGATACGACGGCGCTTCGGAAAGCATCCCATCGGACGTGAGATTCCGGTTCAGAAATCTGCCGGGCAGCTGGCCCGCATGCGCGATGAGCTCATCGCGGGCGCGCGCCGAAAGGGAGAGCTTGCCCGATGGCTCCTTGCGCAACAGGAGTGGGATTTTTCCATCACCGTGTTTGGAGAGACGCATCGTGCCGGACACCTCCTCTGGCCATCCCTGCCCGGCGAGGGCCGGGACCACCCCGCAGGTGCCCTGTTGGATGTCTATCGCGCGGTGGACGATGCCATCGGTCAGCTCATCGAAGGCGTCCGCATGGAGGATACGACGCTCGTCATCTTTTCGGCGCATGGCATGGCACCAAACACCTCGCAGGAGCATTTCACGCGCAGGATCATGGATCGCGTGAATGAGCGCTTCCGGAACAGCGGGCGCAGCGCGAACGCGCCCCATCGTGGGCCGCGACAACGCAGTCTCATGCGCCTTTTGCGCGAGCAGCTTCCCGCGGGCGTGCAGCACGCCGTCGGTCAAGCCGTCCCCGACTTTGTCCAGGAAATCGTCGTCGATCGTGCGATTACTGCCGGGCACGACTGGGTGCATACGCCGGCCCTCGCAGTGCTGGCGAGTGTTACCGGTTACATCCGATTCAATATCCGAGGACGCGAAACGCGTGGGACCCTGGAACCCGGCAGCGAAACGTTCACCCGATATATGCGTTGGATGCGCGAGTGCTTCCAAAGCTTCCGGACGGTCGAGACTGGACAGCCCCTGGTGAAGGACATCGCCCTGACTGCAGATAGCTTCCCGGGACCGCGGCAAAGCTACTTGCCTGACGCCGTGATTTCCTGGACCGGAGGCTCCCCCGCGTCACGCATCCACTCGGACCTATTGGGCACGATTGAAGCGGAGGCCGGGACCGGCCGGACCGGCAATCACCATCCGGATGGCTTCTCGATCGTGGTCGAGCGCGGCGGCGAGCGCGGTAAAGCGGCCATGCCGGGCGACGTGCTCGACCTGAAGCCGATGGTGTTCCAGCGCCTCGGCGGGCCCTGGTGACGCACCGCCACTAGGTCCCCTGGTAATGCGCAGGCAGCCAGGTGGCGATGCCCGGCAGCACGCACAGCAGAAAAATTGCGATCACCATCAGGATCAGGAACGGCACCACGCCCCACACAATCTTCCGGAGCGGAATGTCGGGTGCGATACCGTTGATGACAAAGAGATTGAGCCCCACGGGGGGATGGATGAGCCCCATCTCCATCAGCACGGTCATGATGATTCCGAACCAGATCAGGTCGAAGCCATGCGTCTTGAGCGCGGGCAGCAGAATTGGGGTCACCATGAGAATGATCGCCACCGGGGGCAGAAAAAACCCGAGCACGATGAGAAGCACGTTGACGGCGACGAAGAACGCCCATTTCGACAGCGGCAACAGCGTGAGCCACTCGGCGACACTCTGCGTGATGTGAAGGTAGCTCATCACGTAGGTGTAGAGGAAGCTCATCGCGATGATCAGCATCACCATGCACGACTCGCGCACGGTGCCGCCCAGGATCGCCCGCATCTCCGTCCAGCGGTAGCAGCGGTAGATGAGCACCACCATCAGAAGCGACAAGGCGGCGCCCAACCCGGCCACCTCGGACGGCGTCGCCCAGCCGCCATACAAGGCGATCATGATCAACGCGATGATGACCAGGAAAGGCAGGAACCGCGGCAGGGTCTCGACCCGCTGCGCCCAGGTGAATTGCTCGACCGGCGCCACGGCGGCGCCCCCTGTGGCGGCCAACGCAACAGCGCGCGACCGATCGCGCCGGAACTTGAACATCGTCCAGGCGATGAACATCAGCGTGAGCATCAATCCCGGCCCCACGCCTGCCATGAACAGCTTGCCGATCGACTGCTCCGCGGCGAGCCCGTACAGGATGAGGGTGAGCGACGGCGGGATGAGGATGCCCAGCGTGCCACCGGCGGCGATGAGCCCGGTCGCCAACTCGTCCGAGTAACCGCGGGCGCGCATCTGCGGAATCCCGGAGCTGCCGATGGCAGAGCACGTGGCCGGGCTCGATCCGCACATCGCGGCGAAGACGCTGCACGCCATTACATTCGCCACGCCGAGCCCGCCCGGCACCCGCGACAGCCAGCGGTTGAGCGACGAGTACAGATCGAGGCCGGCGCGCGATTTTCCGATCGCGGCGCCCATCAGCACGAACAGCGGGATCGTGAGCAGGGTGAAGTTGTCGAGCTCCGAATAGATCGTTTCGGCCACGACGGAGATGTTCACCGTGGGCATGAAGCCGAACATGAAGGCGAGCGCCACCGCGCCCACCGCAAACGCGATCGGCATCCCGGAAAACAGCAACAGGAAAGTCGCCGCGCCATACAGAAGGCCGAGTTGCAATGTGCTCACTCGATCTCCTCGGCGTGGCGCTCTGCGGGAAGCTCCTTTTCGAGCGCCAGCTGCACCAGAATCTGGGCGCAAAGCAGCGACATGCCCGCGGCCATGAAGGCAAAGGGAATCCAGAGCTTCGGGCCCCACACCGAATTGCTCGACCGGTTGTCCGCCCACGCCTCGCCGAAGAGCTGCCACGACTTCCACGCAATGAAGGCGCACACCGCGAGGGAAAGAAAATCGGCGAGCCAGCGCCGTATCCGGTTGGCGCGCGGCGACAAAACACCGTCGAGCACCTCGATCGAGACGTGGCCGCGATGGAGCTGGGTGTAGGCGGCGCTCATGAACGTCGCGATGATGAGCAGCATCACCGCGAGCTCGATCTCCCAGTCGGTGGCCCAGTGAAACCAGTAGCGCACCACCACTTCGAACACCAGGATGCCGGCGCAGGCGACGATCACCCAGCCGGACAGATAGCCGATGACCGTGACGGCCGACGCCAGAGCGCGCGCGGCAATACGCAACACGGTCATCGGCTCACCACGCGGTGCGACGCGCCGCTGCGCCACCTTGCGGGATCACGCCGCAGCACGGAATCGGGTGGCACTGCCTGTCACGGCGCTCATTTGACGGCGGTGGCG
>JBDUCE010000039.1:0-10238 GCA_040003635.1 Betaproteobacteria bacterium | reverse complement strand
TCGCCTACGAGCGCCGCATTGTCGAGCGCGCGGAGATCGTTACGCGACAAGATAGCCTTCACGACCTGTGCAACGCGCTGGCGTGGCTGCGGTTTGCGCGCACCAAGGCCCGTCTGAGTGCCTTGCACGTGGCCGATGGAGATGTCAGTGCGGGGCACCCGGGCGAGCGCGGCGCGCGGCGGGATGCGGCGACACTCCTCGACGAATCGGGTGCCATTGTTGCCTGCGCCGATCCGGAGCTCATTGGGCTATGGCGGTCTCACGCCTGGCGTGCACTTTTTCACGATCGGCGCGAAGAGCTCGAACGCAAGCTGCGCATCGCAGTGATCGGCCATGGCCTGGTGGCGAAGTTGTTCGCACCCTTTCCGTCGTTGACGGCCCGGGTTCTGGTGCTCGAGGTGCGGTCGCCGCCTGACGCACAGCCGGAGCCTTTGCTGGAGCAAGCCCTCGATGAGGCTGCCGCCGCGTGGCTCGACCAGCATGCACGGACCATGCATCCGCGAGACTTCCTGCCATTGCCGATTGCGGCATGGCCAGGTTGGGACGCGCAACAACGCGGCGCCGAGCGCTTCGACGACATCGCGGTGTTTCGCCCGCGGCGAGGCGGCGCCTGATATCCCCGGCAGATCGCGCTCGCCGGCGTCGCGTCATCGCGTCCAGCCCGTGGATCGATGGCCGGCGCTGCCCGATTCGCCTTTTGCGCGCGGTTCGGGCATCCTCGATGCGGAACGCGGGGCACTCGCAAATCACCGTTATGGCTCGCGCACCGTTACGGCGGATTGGTGTCGGCGCCGTACGGGATTGCGCTCGAGTTTGTCGGTCAACCGGTTGAGATGATGACCCAGAAGACAGTGCAGGCGGCCGTTGTCAGCGGTGTTTCGCGCGGCCTGGGCGAAGCGTTGGCCGAGACATTGCTGGCACGCGGATTCTTTGTCCTCGGCATCGGCCGGGTGTCCAGCATGAAGCTTTCCGGCAAGCGCTACCGTTTCGCAGAAAGCGATCTGGCCAAGCCGACGTTGATCGCGGCCACCGTTACCCCGGGGCTGCGTGAGTTGGCCGCGCGCGAGCCCACCACCGTGACACTCATCAACAACGCCGCCGTGGCCACGCCGGCGGGTGTGCTGGGCACGCTCGATGCAGCAGCGCTGGAATCGGCCATTGCCGTCAATGTGACGGCGCCGCTCGTCCTGACCGACCTTTTTTGTCGCGCGTTCCAGTCCGGCAGCATGGCCCGGCGCGTGATCAATATCTCGTCGGGAGCGGCGCAGTCGGCGATGGCCGGCAGCAGCGCCTACTGCGTGTCCAAGGCGGCGTTGGAGATGCTGACCAAGGCGCTGGTGGCCGACCACCCCGGTGATTCGCTGCAAAGCATCGGCTTGCGTCCCGGGATTTTTGAAACCGGCATGCAGGCGTACCTGCGCGGCCTGAATCCGGCCGAATTTCCCAGCGCCCCGTTGTTTCGCAGCTTCAAGGCCAACGGTTTGCTGAAGGATCCTTCCGACGTGGCGGCGCGCATCGTCGATCGCCTGGTGCGGGGTCCCGTCGAGCAGGGTCGCATTTACACCCACACCGATCTTTGATGCGGCCAACGGCGAATCCGCCGCCCGCCCGAAGTTTCTCAGGGCGAGGCCGGCCGCAATCGCAGGCGATAGTCGAGCGACGCCCCGGCCTCGCCCGCTTCCCACTGGAGACAAAACTCCCCTTCGAACGGCACCGGATACACGCCCGCTGCCTCGCGCGTCTTTTCCCGCACCACCGGCATGATCAGCGCCTTGCCCTCGGAATAGTGGATGTTGAAATCGACCGGTGCAGTGCTCGCGAAGCGGTAATCCAGGCGATCGCCCGGCGCGAGTGGCAGGCATTCCTGATGCAAAGCGTAGGCGGTGAGAGGGTAGGACTCCACCACCTTCGGCGCGTCGATGGGTAACGGTGCACCGGCACACGCCGCAAGCACGCAGACAGCTACGGTCCCGAAGCGCACTCCCGTCCGTATCGTGCCCCGCCCCGTGATCGGCGTCGGCCGAACGGACTCACGCACGCGTGCGCAGCCGGCGCCAGTCATCGCGCAACATGGCGTATCGAACGTGGTCACGCCAGCGCCCGGCCACTTTCACGTACCGGGGCGAGAATCCTTCGCGGCCGAAGCCTGCCCCTTCCACCAGCGCAATCGATCGCACGTTGGCCGGCTGCACATTAACCTCCACCCGATGCAGGCCGAAATCGGAGAACGCTGCGTCGAGCGAGAGCGCGAGCCCCTCCCGCATCAAGCCTCGACCCTCCATGCCGGCAAAGGCGTAGTAGCCGAGAAAGGCGCTTTGCAACGCGCCGTGGATGATCTCGCTCAAGTTGAAGGTCCCGGCCAGTGCCTCGCTGCCGCGCTCGCACACCACGAAGCCGGCGTGCCGCGCCGACGCAGGATCGCGCAGCGGCTCGCGCGCATAGCGCTTTACATAGGCGGCAAAAGCAACGGTGCTGGCCGGCGGTTTCACCCAACCATCGTGCAGCTTGCGGCTCGCCGCAACAGCGGTCAGGAAGCGCTGTTCGTCAGCCCGCTGGGGCGGGCGCAACGTGACTATTCTGCCGCGCCGGGTGAGGCTGACGGCCGGGCGCTTCGTTCGCGTAGGCATAATGGCGATTTTACCGGTGCGATTCCCACAATGAGTAAATGGGTGCAGGGCAGGGTGGCGGGCACGCGCCAGTGGACGCAAGACCTCTACTCGCTGCAGGTCGATGCGCCGGAGGTTACGTTCGAAGCAGGGCAGTTCGCCCGCCTTGCGCTGCCGGCACTCCCAGGCTCGCGCGAAGAAATGCTGGGCAGGCCGTATTCGTTCGTCAACAGCCCGTTGTCGGCTCCGCACGAATTTTATTTCATCATCGTGCCGGGAGGTCCGCTATCGCCGCGCCTCGCAACCTTGCAACCCGGTGCGCCGGTCTGGATGTTGCCGCGCGCGAACGGCTTTTTCACGGTGGCCGAGCTGCCCCAGACCGACGTGCTCTGGTGCCTCGCTACCGGCACGGGGATCGGGCCTTTCCTTTCCATCCTGCGCACGCCCGATCCGTGGTCACGATTCAGCCGCTGCGTGCTGGTGCATGCTGTGCGGCACGCGGAGGAGCTGACGTATCAGGAGGCGATCGGCGGCATTGCGGCCGCCCATTCGGGTGCCTTCCGCTATATCCCGTTCGTGAGTCGTGAACACCATCCGGGTGCCCTGCCGGGGCGCATCCCGGCCGCTATTGCCGACGGCAGCCTCGAGTTGCGCGCCGGCGCAGCACTGACCCCGGACAACGCCCACGCCATGCTCTGCGGCAATCCGGCGATGGTAGACGACACCCAGAAGGCGCTGGGAGCACGTGGGATGCGGCGCCACCGGCGCAAGGAACCCGGTCACGTGACGGTCGAAACGTATTGGTGAATTGTCTCCGTTGATTGTCGCCCGGCCGGAGGGCCCGCACCCGCGCCTTGTGGTCCGCGTCGCCGGTCGCGTTGACGGTCATCGGTAACGCTTCAGGGACGTTACCGAACGAGCGGGTCAGTCGCTCAGATTGCGGGTGATGATCTCGCGCAGGTCCGGTGACAGGTCCCGGGCACCGCCGATGCGTTCCAATGTTGCGCGCTGCATGGTCCGGCGCGGCTCCGCAAAGCGCCGCCACTGGTTGAATGCCTTGGCGAGCATCGAAGAGATGTGGGGATTGACGCGATCAAGGCTCATGACCTGATCGGCCACGAACGCATAGCCGCTGCCATCGCGGGCATGGAACGCGTGCCAGTTGCGCAGGGCGAACGCCGCCACCAGCGCGCGCACGCGGTTGGGATTGCGCGCGTTGAACTTGGGATGATCGAGCAGCATGCGCACCCGCGCGAGGGTGTCCGCACGCTGTGCAGTGGCCTGCAACGCAAACCATTTATCGAGCACCAGCGGCTCGTCGCGCCACCTGGCCTCGAAGCGGGCGAATAAAAACTCCCGCTCCTGCGACACGCTGTTGTTGACGGCGGCCAACGCGGCGATGGCATCGGTCATGTTGTCGGCGGCATCGAATTGCGCCGCGGCGAGGGCGCGCAACGCAGCGTCATCCACCGCGCCGAGGTAGCGCAGGCACAAATTGCGCAGGCTGCGGTCTCCGATTTGTTCCTGCGTGGGCGCGTATGCCTGCCGTGGGAGCCGGCTGTTGTACGCCCGCTCCAACGCGTGGCGGGCGGTGTGGGCGAATTCACGGATCACCCATTCGCGTGCCGCCACCAGGGCGTCGACATCGATAATCTCGACCAGTCCGGCGAGATACCCGAGATCCGGTGGCGTCAGGGCCAACGCCACCAGTGCCGGATCGGCCGTGCTGTCGGCCAGGAGCTGTCCGCCCACCGTGATCAGGGCATGCGGAAGTGCGAGTGCTTCGCCGGCGGCGTGGCGTGCTGCCAGCAGCAGGATGGCATTGGCGTAGGTGCGCTGCGCGGCGTCCCAGCGGTTGACCGCATCGCTGTCATGCGCGGCGAGCAGCGCGAGTTGCGCCTCGGTATAGGGAAACTCCAGCCGGACCGGCGCCGAGAAGCCCCGCAGCAGCGAGGGCACCGGCGGCTCCCCGATCGACACGAAACGAAACGCTTGCGCAGCCTCCGTAAAGCTCAGTATGCGAGTCGTGGGCGCAGGCGCTCCGGTCGCTTCCTCGCCCTCGAGCTGCAGTGGCATGTCTTTTCCGGCAGGATCGACCAATCCCACCGCCACGGGAATGTGGAACGCCGCCTTCCCCGATTGCCCGGGGGTGGCAGGGGTGTGTTGCGCGAGCTCGAGCGTGTAGGTCCGCGCTGCCGCATCGTAGTGCCCAGCGGCGGTCACGACGGGCGTGCCCGCCTGGCTGTACCACCTTCGCAGTTGCCCAAGTCCGGGGCCGCCTTCGACGCGGCTCGCGTCTTCCATGGCCTGCACGAAATCGTCGCAGGTCACCGCCGCGCCGTCGTGCCGCTCGAAGTAGAGGTCCATGCCGCGCCGAAATCCCTTTGCACCCAGCAGCGTGTGCTGCATGCGGATGACTTCGGCGCCTTTCTCGTACACGGTCGTCGTGTAGAAGTTGTTGATCTCCATGTACTCGTCGGGACGGATCGGGTGCGCCATCGGACCGGCGTCCTCGGGGAACTGGTGCGCGCGAAGAAAGCTGACGGCACTGATGCGCTCCACCGCGCGCGAGCCGAGATCACTGGAGAATTCCTGGTCGCGAAAAACGGTGAGCCCTTCCTTGAGTGAAAGCTGAAACCAGTCGCGGCAGGTCACGCGATTGCCGGTCCAATTGTGGAAATACTCGTGACCGATCACCGCTTCGATCGCCTGGAAATCATTGTCGGTGGCGCTCTCGGCATCCGCGAGCACGAGCTTGCTGTTGAAGATGTTGAGTCCCTTGTTCTCCATCGCACCCATGTTGAAATCATCGGCGCAGAAGATCATGAACGTGTCGAGGTCGTACTCGCGGCCGAAGCGCTCTTCGTCCCAGCGCATCGCGCGCTGGAGCGATGCCATGGCGTGCTGGCAGCGGGACAGGTTGGCCGCGGTGGACCAGATCTCCAGCGCCACCTGGCGTCCCGAGGCGGTGACGAAGGTGTCTTTCAGCGCCGAAAGGTCGCCGGCAACCACGGCGAAAAGATAGGTCGGCTTGGGAAAGGGATCGTGCCACCTGGCGTAATGCCTTCCGTCCGGAAGCACGCCGGCAGCTACGCGGTTGCCGTTGGAAAGCAGGACCGGATAGCGCGCCTGGTCGGCGACCAGGGTGACCGTGTAGCGCGCGAGCACGTCCGGCCGATCCGGGAAATAGGCGATCCGGCGAAAACCCTCGGGCTCGCACTGGGTGCAGAACACACCCGAGGAAAGATAGAGACCCTCCAGCGCGGCGTTGGCTTCAGGATCGATCACCGCGCTGACGGTGAGAAGCCCCGCGGCGGGTGGATCGAACAGGGTCAGGGTCGCGTCGGTGAGCTGGTAACGCGTCGCGGCGAGAGGTTCGCCATCGAGCAAAATCCGCACCTGTTGCGCACCCTCGCCATCCAGCAGCAGGGGAGCACTGTAGTCGCCATCGACGGCTGCCGGATTGCGGCGGAACGCGACCACCGCCGTAACCTCGGTCGCGTGCGGGTCGAGTGCCAGCGTGAGGTCGATGGTGTCGACCAGAAATGCGGGCGGCCGGTAATCGAGCCGCTGTACGGCACGTGGCGCGCTGTCTCGGGGCAGCATGGCGGCGCTAGCTGCGGATGTCGACCAGTTCGACATCGAATACGAGGGTCGCATTGGGAGGAATCACGCCTCCCGCACCGCGCTCGCCGTATCCCATCTCGGGGGGAATGATCAGCGTTCGCTTGCCGCCCACTTTCATGCCGGCCACACCGTCGTCCCAACCCTTGATGACGCGTCCGGCACCCACCGTAAATCCGAATGGTTGCCCGCGGTCGAGCGAGCTGTCGAACTTCTTGCCGTGACCCTCTGGCGCAGTTGCGTCATACAGCCACCCTGTGTAGTGCACCAGGACGGCCTTGCCAACACTCGCTTCCGCGCCAGTTCCTTGTTTAACATCGATCTTCTTCATATCGTTCATTTTGGCATTGTTATTGCTGTTAATTGAGGTCGAAACGCTCGGTGCCGCGGGCTTCGAGGCAGGGGGTTGGTCAGACTTCGGCGCTTGGCCGGCGGCTGGCAGGGCCAGCGCGGCGGCCATCACGGCACACGAAACGATCGTCGTGATACGGCAGGTGCGGACGGCGGGGAGCCGGACGCGAGGTTGCGAGGACATGAGACACCTTTCGAGCATGGCAGGAAAACGGAACAAGGCGCGACGGACGCCGCCCACTCGCGGCGGGCGAGACGATCGACCAAAACGGAACCGGATTGTAACGGACGGCGCCTGGTGGTCGCACCGCACCCGTCGGGGCACCGGCGATGTCACCGCCGATTCGCGCGCGAGTGACGCCACATCCGGGGTCAGCCGGCATCGCCCGGGCGGTGGCCCGACCCACCCATCGAGCACGAGGATCCTGTTTTGAGCGCACTAAACGTTTTCGGGTTCCTTCTTCCTGGCAAGGACACGACCGATCCGCTGCAGAGCCCGCGCCTCGCGGCGTCGTGGCTGGCCGAGCTGCCGCCACTGGATGTCATCGCGCGGCAACAGCAAGCCATGCGTGCCTTCGAGGGCATGCGCCAGAACGGCAAGGGCGTGGACCTCGCCCGGATCGGGGCGATCAGCTTCCTCGACGGCGCGCTGGGCGCGGATCGCCGCCAACTCACCAAGCAATACGTCGAGAATGTCGATGCCTCGCCCATGCTCGCCAATCGGCTCTTCCAGGCGCTGCAGGATTTGACGCAGGGCTTCCTGTTCGCGTATCAGGCCGCGCTGGAACAGGCAGTCGTGCAGTCCGGCGCGTCGCGCTGGAAGGCCGTCATGCCGATGCTGTTGGCGCGGCTCATCCACTACCACGGTACCGATTCGAAGCTGCGGGTATTCCGGTTCGAGCGCTGGATTCCGGCCAAATGGACCGAGCTGCACCGCCTCTACCAGCAGGCCGTTTCGCTGGGGATCGATCGCGCGCCGACATCGCTCATCAATGCCAGCGCCAACGCGGCGCAATGGACCATCGAACAGGAATACGTTTTTGTGCTGCTGATGCACCAGTTCAACACCGGGAACCTGACCCCGGCCGAGCTCGATTGGGCGAGCGCGCAGCTACGCGCCTGGAGCCGGCGCCTGGCGCTCGATGCGATGGCGCGCTCCGCCGACGGCTTTTATGTCGATCTCGCCGGCAAGACCGGGCTCAAACGGCGCACGGGCAACGAGTCGGGTTCCACGCTGCGCTATCTCGACACCACACCGCTCGCCGACCAGCTGGAGCGCGCCATCCATGCGCTGCTCCGCGCCGAAGTGGAGGGCGCCGCCACGCCCATCAACGTGCAGCGGGTGGCGATCCTCGAGCGGCTGCGGCCCTCGCTCGCTCCGAATCTCAATGCCGATCTTCGCCGCGATCCGCGGAAGGCGGTGCAGGTATCGGCCAAGGTACGCGTGGGGTTGAGCCGGATCTGCCGCAACCTGGCGGCCGAAGATCACGGCGTCTCGCCGCCGGAAGCCGAAGAGCATATTGAAGTGTTTGCGGTGAACGACGGATCGCGCCCCAGGCCTCATTTGCAGCACGAGCGGGATTCGGTGTTGCGATCGCTTTCCGTTTCCAGCGACCCCCTGTGGCAGGTCAGGGATCGCAGCGTGGCGGGATTGCGCATTGCAGCCGCGGGCGGCCTCGGCCAAAGCCTTGCGCTGGGTGCGCTGATCGCCGTCCGGCCGTCGGATCTCGAAGATTGGGCGATCGGCGTGGTGCGAAGACTGAACAAGATCTCGAAGGAAGAGATCGAGGCCGGCCTGTCGATCGTCGCGCAGCACGCCGTCCCGGTTTCCCTGCACGCCCGCCGTGAATCGAGCGGCGGGGCGGAGGTAAATGGTCTCGAGGTATCGACGATCGGCGCACGGTTCGGCGGACTCTATCTGCCGCCCCCTTCGCGGCCGCACAAGCCAATCATGGTGAAAACGCTGATCGTGCCTACCGCGGAGTACGTCGCCGGCAGGAAGATCGTTCTGAGCACCAGCCGCTCGTCGTACACGGTGGCGCTGCGCACCGTCATCGAGCAGCGGGCTGAATGGACCTGGGCTGCGATTCAGATCATCGAGAAGAAGCCGCGAGAGTTCTGAACCTTCAGGGCCTGTGCGCAGGCCCTAATTTTCCTTCGGCCGGAACTTGAGTTTCAGCGCACGCTGGAAAAGATCCGGCGTTTTCGGAAGCGGCAGAGGTGACGATTTGAGTATTGCCCGCTGCACCGCGTCGTCGTAAGCGCGCACTCCGCTCGATTTTGTCAAAGCGGCCTCGATGATCTCTCCGGTGGGCAACTGCACCACCTCGAAGATCGCCTCGGGATTCCCGGCAACCTCCGGCGGCACGATCACATTGCCGCGTACCTTGCGCTGGATGCTCTGGATGTAGTCGGCCTCCGCGCGCGATGTCTCGGCGCCGGCCCGGGCGCGTGCTTCCGCTTGGGCCTGGGCGCGCAGCTGAGCCTCCACTGAAACCTGCCGTTCGCGTTCGGCCTGGGCGCGCAACGCCTCGGATTCCTTCGCCTGCCGGTCCCGCGCATCCGCGAGACGCCGCTCCTCCTGCTTTTTCGCGTCCGCCTCGACGCGCTCACGCTCGCGCTTATCGAGCTCCTTTTTATCGGCCTCTCGTTTGGCTTGCTCCTTTTTCGCGATTTCCTGCTTCTCGCGGTCGATTCGCCGGCGCTCGTCTTCTTTCCTGGCCTTGAGCGCGATTTCGGCCTCGCGCGGGTCGGGTCGCTCGACTCTGGGCTCCGGTTTCGGTACGGGTGCGGGTACGGGTACGGGTTTGGGTTCCGGTTTTGGCTCAACGGGCGGAACCGGCTTCAACTCCGGCGCTGGAGGCGTCTCCCGGACAGGCGTCCGGGGAGGCGCATAGAGCTCGGCCGTGACCGCCTCCGGCTTGGCGTTTTGCCATCGCAGCGAAAACACGAGCACACCGATGAAAAGAGCGTGCACCGCAATCGCCAGCGCGACCGCGGTCCAGCGGCCGGTCACCCGGGCGGTGCGGCGATGGGGATGCGAAGCCACTAATTCGCGGGCTTGACCAGAAGACCGACCTGCTTGGCGCCGCCCTGTTGCAGCGCGTCGAGCACTTCGACGACCTTCTCGTATTGCACGCCCTTGTCGGCTTCGATGACCACAGCCTGCGGCACGCCGCTTCCTTGTTTCGCACGCACCCGCTCTACGAGCTGGGCGCGGGTCAGCACCTGCTCACGGCCTGGGCTTTGCTGGTCGCGCAACGAGTAGCTGCCGTTTCTCTGGACTCTCACCTGCAGCGGTGCGACCGGCACCGCTGGCCTGGTCCCGACGGAAGGCAATTCGATGGCGCCGGGCGTCACCAGCGGGGCCGTCACCATGAAGATGACGAGCAGCACCAGCATCACGTCGATGTAGGGCACGACATTGATCTGGTTGATGGATTTTCGAGGACGGCGCATGGTCGTCAGAGGTCGGGAATCAGGAATCAGGAATCAGAGGTCAAAGGTCGGATACTCGGTTGTCTTGGCTGATTCCTGACTCCGATCACACCTGCCGCTGGAGGATGTTGGAGAATTCCTCGATGAACGACTCGTACCGCACTGCCAGCCGATCGACGTCATGGGTGTAGCGGTTATAGGCCACCACCGCCGGAATCG
>JBDUCE010000411.1:0-3055 GCA_040003635.1 Betaproteobacteria bacterium | reverse complement strand
GGTCGCCGACCGCTTCGGCGTGTCATGGATGATCATCGTGGCGGCTTGAGGGTCGTCCCCGCTCTAAGCCACAACGAAGATAGGACGCGACTCCTGATGAGCTGCCGATTCGGCGAACATTGGGTGTCGCATCCCGATCGGAAGACCACGTGCGCGCGCTCATCCCGTTGCGACGCGGGCCCGCCTGAACCGAACGCGCGATCGTCGCGAAAAAATGCGTCCCCAATCCCCAAGGCGCTGACCTGGCAGACCGGGGCGCGCTATCACAGGACGAGCAGCTCCTTGAATCCCCCGTAGATCAGGCGCTTGCCGTCGAAGGGAAGGGCTTTCGGGTCCATCATCCCGGCAAGGCGCGGGTCCTTCATCACCTTGGCGTTGACGCGATCGCGATGCGCGCGCGACTTGAACACGATCCATGCGAACACCACCGTCTCGCCGGGCTCCAGCTTGACACTTTGCGGGAACGACGTGAGCTTGCCCATCTTCACGTCGTCGCCGACGCATTCCGTGTATGCGATGGCGCCGTGCTCGCGCCAGATTTTTCCCGCCTTGGCAGCCATGCGGCGGTAAGCCGGCAGGTTTTTCTTCGGTACCGGCAAAACGAATCCATCAACGTAACTCATGGGTCGCTCCTTGGTTGGGCCGATTTACATTGAAGACGCCGTATTCCCTTTCGCTTGGTCCTCGATTTCCACGCTCGAACCGCACGAGCAGTCCGACTGTTCAGCGGGCGTGTATGGCGCCATCGGGTCCACCGGGTCGCCGTCACCGTATCGATCGTGGTGGCGTACCCACGCCATCGTGGAACTCAAGCCGTCTTCGTCGCGACCCTTCGGCGTGAGGTCGAGGTAGTTGTACGTGCCGATCAGCAGATCGCCTCCACGCGCGTAGCTGGAGTAGGTGTGGAAGATGCCGCCACTCGCGTCCCTGTAAAACACGCTGGCGCCGGGGAGCTCGTCCCACCCTTCCTGCATTTCGTAGTTGTAGTTCACCTTGCCATGCGCCAGATCGTCTTTGGTGAACGACACGTGATAGTCGAAGTTGAAGTCGTTCTCATTTGACGACACCCACTTGAAGCGCCAGCCCATGCGCTTCCTGAACGCCTCGATCTTCGGCAGCGGCGCTCGTGAAATCCCCAGCAGCGTGACGTCGCGGTGCGCGAGATGCACGAGGGTGCCATCGATGTGATCGGCCAGGAACGAGCAACTGGGGCAGCCCTCCTCCCACTGCGGACCGAACATGAAGTGATAGACGATCAACTGGCTGCGACCGGCGAACAGATCGGCCAGCGTCTCCTTGCCGTTCGGTCCATCAAAGATGTAGTTCTTGTCGACCTCGACCCATGGCAGCTGGCGCCGCTCGGCGCTCAACTGATCGCGCAGCCGGGTGAGTTTCTTTTCGGTGCTCAAATGGCGTTTGCGCGCAGCAAGCCACTCATCCCGTGACACGACTCTTGACAGAATCATCCTGATCTCCTTCTCACCGCAACCGTTGCGGCGGTTCGGAGTGAGCCATTTCCCGAATCGGCCGAATCGGCCGCACCTCTATGCTCCCCACGCTCGCCGGCGGGATCTTCGCGGCCAACTGAATGGCTTCGTCCAGATCTTTCGCCTCGATGAGATAAAACCCGGCAAGCTGCTCCTTGGTCTCGGCAAAGGGGCCATCGGTGATGGACACCTGCCCGTTGCGGACCCGCACGGTGGTGGCGGTCTGAACGGGCTGGAGCGCCTCCGAGGCAACGCATTGGCCGCTCTCCCGGAGCGCCGCGTCGTATGCCAGGCAGTCCTTGTCGGGAACGGCGTCAAGCTTCTTCTCTTCACTGTAGACCAGGCAAAGATATTTCATGGCTCACTCCGAGTCGTGGTGCAATGGTTGCGGAATACCCGTCGTCGTTCGGCAGTGCTCGAATTCGGCCGCGGGCCCTGCCGGCGACCGCGCCCTTTCGGCCGCCCACTGCGATGCAGCGGTCGCCATTTCAGAGTGCACCGGTGACCCCGAGCACGCTCAGCGTCCGGGCATCTTCCGCGATCGGCCGCACCTCGACACAGCCGATTCTCGCTCCCGGGATCTTCGCAGCCACCTGGATCGCTTCGTTCAGATCGCGGGCCTCGATGACGTAATAGCCGCCGAGCTGTTCATTGGTTTCCGCGTAGGGTCCGTCGGTGGTCGAGATATTGCTCCCGCGCACCCGGACCGTGGTCGCGGCATCGGGTGGCTGCAGACGGTTGCATCCTATGAAGTGACCGCTCCGCCGGATGCCTTCGGTGAATACCCGGTATTCCTCATAGTGCTTCTCCGCGTCAGCCTCCGGCATCTGCTCCATCACGGTTTTGGCGCAGATCAGGCACAGGTATTTCATCGTTTACTCCTTGGTAACGGTAAAGTTCTCGAGCAGCATGGCGTTCCCTTTGCCGAGTTGGGGACATCAGCTAGTCGATCGGGGAACGCCAAAATCGACAACGGGACTACTGGAGGCCGCCGGAGCCGGGCGCGACTGACCACGGGGGTCGACTGTCGTGAGACGCTCGCGGCTTTTCAGTCCGGCAGCTCGGCCAGCCGTCGCTCCAGAAAGCGCCGCTGGGGCTCCTGCTGGGTGAGGACGAGGGCTCGCTGGTAGGAGGTCCGGGCATCTGCCGTTCGGTTCAGCCGCCGGCACAGATCCGCCCGCGCCGCGTGCGCCAGTTGGTAGTCCGAGAGATCCCCGCGCGCCAGGATGGCGTCGATGAGCAGGAGCCCCGCCAAAGGTCCGTCGCGCATCGCCACTGCCGCGGCGCGATTCAATTCGATCACCGGTGACGGATCGGCACCCGCAAGCGCGTCGTAGAGCCCGACGATCTGGGCCCAGTCTGTCGCGGCGGCGCTCGGTGCTTCGGCGTGCACCGCCGCGATTGCCGCCTGGATGGCGTAGGGCCCGAAGCGGCGCGATGACAGCGCGCGCTCGACCAGCGCCGAGCCTTCGTCGATCTGGGCGCGGTTCCAGAGCGAACGATCCTGCTCATCCAAGAGGATCAGCTCGCCGGCCGGCGTGCTGCGCGCCGCGCGGCGCGATTCGTGC
>JBDUCE010000410.1:0-3068 GCA_040003635.1 Betaproteobacteria bacterium | reverse complement strand
CAGCGCCTTGTCCATGACCACCTCGCCGTCGGCCCTGAGCCCACCCTGGGCAATGAGCCGCAGCGCTTCGGAAGTCGAATCGACAATACCCGCCTGTTTCGCAACTTGGGCGATCGGCAATCCGGCGCCATTCGAACGCAACGCCACTTCCGGCATGTCTTCCGGCATCGCCCCATGCCGGAATCGCGCCTCGAACTCGGTGAGCGCCGATTGCGCTGCTGCCTTGGAATGGAATCGGGTCACGATTTCCTGCGCGAGCATGACCTTCGCATCACGCGGATTGCGGCCATCGTCGCAGGCGCGCTTCAGGCGGGCGATCTCGTCGAGCGGCCGGAACGATAGCAGCTCGAAATAGCGCCACATCAAGGTGTCGGAGATCGACATCAGCTTGCCGAACATCTCCCCGGCACGCTCGGTGATGCCGACATAGTTGTCGAGCGACTTCGACATCTTGTTCACGCCGTCGAGGCCTTCGAGCAGCGGCAGGGTCAGGATGCATTGCGGTTCCTGGCCGTAGTGGCGCTGCAGCTCCCGGCCGACCAGCAGGTTGAATTTCTGGTCGGTGCCGCCGAGCTCCACATCGGCCTTGAGTGCGACCGAGTCGTAGCCCTGAGCCAGCGGATACAGGAGTTCGTGAATGGCGATGGGCTGACCACTTGCGTATCGTTTGGCGAAGTCATCGCGCTCGAGCATGCGTGCCACGGTGTATTGGGCCGCAAGGCGGATCATGCCGTCGGCACCCAGGGCGGAGAGCCAGCGGGAGTTGAATGCGACCTCGGTTTTGTCGCGGTCGAGGATCAGAAACGCCTGGTCCGTGTACGTCCGCGCGTTCGCCGCGATCTCCTCGCCCGAGAGTGGGGGGCGCGTGATATTGCGGCCGGTGGGGTCGCCAATGAGGCTGGTGAAATCGCCGATCAGGAAAATGATGTGGTGGCCGAGATCCTGCAGTTGGCGCAGTTTGTTGAACTGTACAGTGTGACCAAGGTGGAGGTCCGGCCGGGTGGGGTCGAAACCTTCCTTGATGCGCAGCGGCGCCCCTCGGGCGAGCTTGGCGGCGAGCTCGGTATCGACCAGGAGCTCGTCCGCCCCGCGCTTGAACACGGCCAGCTGGTGGGCGATATCGACGCTCATCGGGTGTTTTTCCTGGGCGGGCGCAAGCCGCCGGGAGGTGCGCGAGGGGCACCTCGAGGGAGACATGATCCGCGGATGTCAGCGTTTGTCCCGCGCTTTTGTAGTCCAAACGCTCACACGCGGGCGGTTTTGGTAGAATCGCGGCTTCGCCGGTACCCGCGCTTGGTTAGCGCGGCCTCAAATGTCCATGACCGCGCAATACCCCCGGATTCTAGCGCAAAGGCTCCACGCGTCAGTGCGTGGTGTGATCTCGTTCCTCTCTCCGGGGCAGTGGCTGGCGGTAACCGTGCTCGCCTTCTCGGGGATGGCGGCGTTCGGCGTCGCTCCCGATTCCACGCTGGACCTGGCTGTCACCGAAGCCGTCACCCGCTCGCTCCCGCACCCCACCGTCACCGCGCTGCCCGGTGCGGATGGCGACGGTTATTGGCGCGAAGAGCGGGTGCAGCGCGGCGATACGTTCGGCCGCGTCCTCTCCCGGCTGGGCGTCGATGACCCGGATGCGCTGAAGTTCGTCCGCGCCGATCCCGTGGCCCGGGCGCTCTACCAACTGAAGCCCGGTAAGCCGCTGCGGGTCGAGACGGATGCCGACGGGCGCCTTCTCGCGCTGCGTTCCCCCGCCGGCAACGGTGAATTGCTTTCGCTCGTCAGGACCGCGGAGGGATTGTCCGCGAGCATCGGCCCTGCACCCACCGAGGTTGCCTGGAAGATGGCCGCCGGCGAAATCCGCTCATCGCTTTTTGCCGCGGCGGACGCCGCCGACCTGCCCGATCCCGTCACCCGGCAACTCGCCGAGGTGTTCGAGGGCGACATCGATTTCTATCACGATCTTCGGCGCGGTGATCGTTTTGCAGTGGTCTACGAGATGCGCTACGTCGACGGGGAGCCGGTCGGCGCCGGACGCATCATTGCGGCGGAATTCGTAAACGATGGCCGCACCTTCCGGGCCTTCCTATGGCGCGGTGCCGATGGCTACGAGGGCTACTACGCCGAAGACGGCAGCGCGCTGCGCAAGGCGTTTCTCCGCTCGCCGATGGAGTTCTCGCGCATTACTTCCGGCTTCACGCAGGCAAGATTTCACCCCATCCTGCAGACGTGGCGGGCCCACAAGGGTATCGACTATGCGGCGCCCATGGGCACGCCGGTACGGGCCACGGCGGAGGGCAAAGTGCTCGTTGCCGGGGTGCAGAACGGTTACGGCAACGTCATCCACATCCAGCATCAGGGTATCTTCAGTACGCTCTACGCGCACCTTTCGGCCTTCGCGCCGGATATCCATCCGGGGAGCCACGTCGCGCAGGGTGCCGTCATCGGATTCGTGGGCGAGACCGGGTGGGCGACGGGGCCCCATCTCCATTATGAATTCCGGGTCAATAACGAGCAGCAGAACCCGGATATGGTGGCACTGCCCAACGGCGAGCCGCTCACGCCGTCCCAGAAGGCGACGTTCCTCGCCGGGGTAGCGCCGGCGCTGCGCCAGCTCGAACTGGCGGGCTCGTCGCCACGCGGCATGCTCGCCGCGGGCGAGTAAAGAGCCGCCCGAAAGCGGTCGTCCCTCCTTTCCATGCGCCGCGAACTCTATGTCGGCGTGATGTCCGGCACGAGCCTTGATGGCATCGATGCAGTGCTGGTCGACTTCGGCCCGCTTGCTGCGGCGCGGCCGTGTCGCGTAATCGCGGCCGCCGTCATACCTTTCAGCCCGCTGTTGCGCAGCGAGCTCATGCAACTCCAGCAACCCGGCGAGGATGAGCTCGCGCGCTCGGCGCGGGCCGCCAACGCGCTGGCGGACGCCTACGCGGATGCGATTGCCGGCGTCCTCAACCGCGGTTCGGTGGCGCCCGATGACATCGAGGCGGCGGGCGTGCACGGCCAGACCGTGCGCCATCGCCCCGAGGAAAGCTGGACATTGCAGCTCAACAATGCGGCCCGCATCGCCGAGC
>JBDUCE010000038.1:0-10339 GCA_040003635.1 Betaproteobacteria bacterium | reverse complement strand
CAGGGCATTGTCGACTCGGAGTTCGTGCGGATGGATTACACCGAGGCCATCGGGATCCTCGAGCGCGCGAAGCAGAAGTTCGATTTCCCGGTGAAGTGGGGGATGGACCTGCAATCCGAGCACGAGCGCTACGTGGCCGAGAAGCATGCGGGCAAGCCGGTGATCCTCATGAACTACCCCAAGGAGATCAAGGCGTTCTACATGCGTTTGAACGACGACGATAAGACCGTGGCGGCGATGGATGTGCTGGCGCCGGGGATCGGGGAAATCATCGGCGGCAGCCAGCGCGAGGAGCGGCTCGACGTGCTGGATGCGCGCATGCGCGAGGCCGGCCTCGACCAGGCCCATTACGGCTGGTATCGCGATTTGCGCCGCTACGGGACCGTACCCCACGCCGGGTTCGGGCTCGGCTTCGAACGCACGGTGGCCTACGTTACGGGCCTTTCAAACGTGCGGGATGTGATCCCGTTCCCCCGGACGCCGGGCAACGCACGGTATTAGGGAATCGAGAGCACCAGGAAAAAGACGCGGCCCCGCCGAGTACGATCGACGGGGCCGCTCAGGCAGTGCGAGTGACGAGGCTACTAATGCTTGCGACGCACCCCGATCAGTAACCGCGCCGATCGTGGCTCCAGCGATCACGGCGGTCGCCGCGGTCGTGCCCATCGCCCCTCGCGTAGACGTAGGACCGGCCATAGCCGCCGTAACGGGGATAGTAGGAGCGTGCGTACACCGGGCCGGAGCGGTAAACCACCGCCGGGGGACCGTAGTAGACCGGTGCCGGCGCGTAATACACGGGCGCGGGCTCGTAATACGATACCGACGGGCCGTAGTAGGCTGGCGCGGGCTGGTAATACGTGTTCGACTCACCGTAGTACCCGCGGTCGTAATAACCTGAATTGGCTGCGATGCTGGCGCCGGTCACCGCGCCCAATGCGCCACCGACCCAGCCACCGCGCGGTCCATTGATGCCATGGCCGATCGCGGCGCCAATGCCTCCGCCGATGAGCGCACCAAGCACCGGGTCGCCGGCGGATGCCTGCGTCGAAAATGTGCCCGTCGCCACAGTTGCTGCGATGGCCGCGACCACCAAGGGTTTTTTCAGCATTTCGCTTCTCCTGTTATTCCGTCTCGTCTCGTCGAACCGGCGCGGCGGTGGCCGCTACTCCGCTTTCCATGTCATTAACGCTTCAGCGACAAAACGGTGGTCTCCGGAAACAATTGGTTACAAGTCGCAGGGCATATCCTGCTCCCAACGATGGACAGGATGCGCAGCGTGTAGTTCTCGCAATGGTCTGGCGGGCCCGCCATCGGTCGGCCACCGAAGCCTTCGGACCGCCGTAATTCCGAAAAAAAACCCGGCCGCAACGCCGGGTTTTGTTCCCTGGGTTGGGCTTGTCTCACGCCGCTGGCGCGGGCACCACGCTGACGAACTTGCGCTTGTCACGGCCTTTGGTCGCGAATTCGACCTTGCCTTCGACCAGGGCAAACAGGGTGTGATCCTTGCCCATTCCGACATTGGTGCCGGGATGAATCGTGGTACCGCGCTGCCGAATGATGATGCTGCCCGCGCTGATCAGTTGACCGCCGTAAGACTTGACACCGAGCCGCTTGGAGTGGGAATCGCGGCCGTTGCGTGAGCTGCCGCCTGCCTTTTTGTGTGCCATGAATGTGCTCCGTCAGCCGACGATGCTGTCGATCTTGAGTTCGGTATAGTTTTGGCGGTGGCCCTGGTGCTTCTGGTAGTGCTTGCGCCGGCGCATCTTGAAAATGCGCACCTTCTCGCCGCGGCCGTGGCTCACGACCGTTGCCTTGACCGTCGCACCCGCAACGATGGGTTGACCGAGGCGGACGCTCTCGCCTTCCCCGACCATCAATACCTGGTCGAGAATGATCTCTGCGCCCACGTCCGCCGGTATCTGTTCTACTTTTAGATTTTGGCCGGGGGCGACCTTGTATTGCTTGCCGCCGGTTTTTATGACCGCGTACATGAGGAACTCCTTGCCTTGCTTCCCGTATTTCTCAACCGATTGTTGCCTCGGGCCCGCGCCCATCGCGGAAAGCCTTAGATTTTAACGCTTTAGGAGCGCCTTTGTCAAACAGAGTGCTTCGACACGCCCCGGGTCTGGCGCCATCGTGCCGGCAGGCGTGAGGTAGCGCGGCCAACGCTGTTTCACCCGCGGGTCTCGCCGGCGGCCAATAGGACATCGGTTACAATTCACGCCGGGCGAGCCGATTCATCGACATCGGCGACCCGTCGTGCCGTGGTCCATAGCGCGCCAAGGCATCCGCCCGCCCTTCTCATCACTGCAATTCGCAAGAATCCGCGCGCCGTGCCCACCAAGATTGTCATGAATGCGGTCGCCTCCGACATGTCGGAGGTGGACCGGGTGCTGCGCCAGAGCCTCGATTCGGACGTAATACTGATCCGGCAGGTGGCTGACTACATCGTCGGGGGTGGTGGCAAGCGGCTGCGCCCGGCGTTGCTGCTCCTGGCCGCCAGGGCCTGCGGCTATGCCGGACAGCAGCACTGCATCCTGGCGGCGGTGGTGGAAATGATCCACACGGCAACATTGCTCCACGACGACGTTGTGGATGAATCCGCCTTGCGGCGCGGACATGCCACCGCCAATGCCACTTTCGGGAATGCGGCGAGCGTGCTCGTGGGCGACTTCCTTTATTCGCGCGCCTTTCAACTGATGGTCGGCGTCGGATCGATGCGGGTGCTCGACATCCTTTCGCATACGACCAACACCATCGCCGGCGGCGAGGTGCTGCAACTCATGAATTCCGGCAATCCGAATCTCACCGAGCCCGCGTACTTCGACGTGATCCAGCGCAAGACCGGCAAGCTCTTCGAGGCCGCAGCGCAACTCGGCGCCGTCATCGCCGGTGCGGATCCCGCGCGCGAGAATGCGCTGGCGCGCTACGGCGCCCATCTCGGGACGGCCTTTCAGCTGATCGACGACGTGCTCGACTATTCCGGTGACCTGAGCGCCATCGGGAAGAGCCTCGGCGACGATCTCGCCGAAGGCAAGATGACGCTGCCGCTCATCCGCGCGCTCGAGGTCGGCAGCGAAGCCGACGCAGCGCTCGTGCGCGGTGCCATCAAAGGCGGCCGATTGACCGAGTTCGGACCGGTGGTCGACTTGCTCACCCGAACCGGAGCGCTGGAGTACACACGGCAGCGGGCGCTCACGGAAAGCGCCTCCGCTGCGGCCTGCGTGCAGGGCCTGCCCGATTCGCCGCATCGCAAAACTCTGCTAGACTTGGCGGCCTTCGCAGCGCAACGCTCCTACTGATTTTGCACGCACTGCGCACGTTCGCATTGCGCAGGCTGCAGTTGCATGGCAGTCCGCACGAATGCTCGGACGCGACGTTGGCAACTGGGCAGGACGCGTCCAGGCAGGTGCAATACTTGCTGCCATTGCGAGGCCCCGCGGATCGCGTCAAATCCCGCCGCGGGTGAATCCTGCAATGACGTCGGAAGCTTGGCGAGTCACCGGCGCAAGTAAATGGGCAACGGGGTGTAGCTTAGCCTGGTAGAGCGCTACGTTCGGGACGTAGAGGCCGGAGGTTCGAATCCTCTCACCCCGACCAACAACAATTGTTACTGTATCGAAATTGCCCGACGTATCTCTGTGCCGGAAGTGCATGGGAGACGCCAATGGCAGCGCGTGGCACGCCGGGGTGCAACCGGGAGTACCTTCGGCGTATCTGACGACGCCGGAGTTCTGTCCTCAGCGCGCTGCCGAATACATTCAGACGCGCGGCATCTCCGCCGCCGACTTCGCCAGCAAATAGGTCAACGCATAAACCGCGTCGAGGTGCGGCGTAGCCGTCCTGGTCAGGCGACCAAGCTCCATCACGGACCCGAGCAGCGCGTCGAGTTCCGGCGCGCGACCAGCCTCGATGTCCTGGAGCATCGATGTTTTGTGCTTGCCGACCTTCTCCGCTCCGGCAATACGCTTCTCCAGGCTTAACCGGAACGTGATGCCGAGCTTGTGTGCGACCTCCTGTGCCTCGTACATCATTGCCGCCACCAGATCGCGCGTCGGCGCGCACTGGCAGATGTCGCTCAGTGTCGACCGCGTCAGAGCGCTCACCGGGTTGAAGCTGAGATTGCCCCAGAGCTTGAGCCAGATCTCGGCGCGCACATCGGCGAGTACCGGCGCCTTGAAGCCCGCGTTGGTGAAACATTCAGCGACGCGCCTCACCCGGTCGGTCACGGCGCCGTCGAGCTCGCCGACGGGAAAACGATCGCCTTCGACGTGCTGCACGACCCCGGGTGAGACGAGCTCGGTCGCCGGGTAGACGACACAGCCGATCACTCGCTCGGCGGAAATTTGCGCGCTGATCGCGCCGGTCGGATCAACGCTGTGCACGAGGGTGCCCGCGAGGTCGCCGCCGTGTTTGTGAAAGTACCAATACGGGATGCCGTTTTGCATCGTCACCACGACGGTATCGCGACCGAACAGCTTCGGTACGTCGTTGGCGACGGCGCCGAGCTGATGGGCTTTTGTCGCCAGGATCACCATGTCCTGCGCGCTCGCTGCGGCGTAGTCATTGGTGGCCTGGACATTGCGCGCCACGTGCTCGACCCCGTCCTTCATCACCAGTTTCATCCCCGCGGCGCGGATGGCGGCGAGATTGGCACCGCGCACGATGAAGGTCACGTCCTCTCCCGCCAACGCGAGCTTGACGCCGACATACCCGCCGATGGCCCCCGCGCCGATAATCGCAACCTTCATCGAATCCTTCTTCAGAAAACCAGGCGCCGCGCCGGGCAGAGCCGGTTCATCGACGTCAACCGAGCCTGGATACCTGTCAACTCTCCGCTTGCTGGACGACGGGCTCTGCCCCGTAGCCCCAGCGATCGGCGATGCCGCCGCCGGCCTCGATTGCCACGGCGCAGTATTTGAACTCGGGAATCTTGCCGAAGGGGTCGAGCGCCGGGTTGGTAAGAAGGTTGGCCGCGGCTTCGTAGTAGCAGAATGGGATGAAGATCGCGCCTTTGGGCGTGCCGTCGTCCGCGCGGGCGCAAAGGGACACGCTGCCGCGGCGAGAGCGCACCGTGATCGTGTCGCCGGAGCGTATCCCGAGGGCGTCCAGTTCGAGACTGTTGATCATGGCCACTGGGCCGGGTTCGAGCGCATCGAGCACCTGCGTACGCCTCGTCATGCTGCCGGTGTGCCAGTGCTCGAGCTGGCGCCCGGTGATCAGCACGAACGGGTACTGGGTATCCGGCTTTTCCGCCGCCGACACGAGTTGCGCCGGCACGAACCGGGCACGCCCGTCATCGGTGGGAAACTCCTTCGTGAAGACCACGCGTTCGCCGGGGTCACCCTCGTTCTCGCAAGGATAGGTGACCGCGCTTTCGGACTCCAGCCGTTCCCAGGTGATGCCCGCGATCGAAGGCATCGCCGCGCGCATCTCGCTGAACACCTCGCGCGGATGCGCGTATCTCCAGTCGAGGCCGAGTCGCTTCGCCATCTCGACGATGATCCACAGGTCCTGGCGCGCGTCACCAGGAGGATTCAGCGCCTGCCGGCCGAGTTGCACCGTGCGATCGGTATTGGTAAACGTGCCGGTCTTCTCGGGAAACGCCGACGCCGGCAGCACGACGTCGGCGAGGTAGCAGGTTTCCGTCAGGAAAATGTCCTGCACGACGAGCATCTCGAGCTTACCCAAGGCCTCGCGCGCATGACTCAAGTCCGGATCGGACATCGCCGGGTTTTCACCCATGATGTACATGCCGCGGATGGTTCCGGCATGGACGGCGTCCATGATCTCGACCACCGTCAGACCCGGCGTGTGATCGAGTGGCTGCCCCCACAGCGCCTCGAACTTGGTGAAGGCGGCCGCCTTGTCCACCCGGTTGTAGTCGGGAAACATCATCGGGATCAAGCCGACGTCGCTTGCCCCCTGCACGTTGTTCTGTCCGCGCAGCGGGTGCAAGCCGGTGCCTGGGCGCCCCACTTGCCCGGTCAGCATGCAAAGGGCGATCAGGCAGCGTGCGTTGTCGGTGCCGTGCACGTGCTGCGAGATCCCCATGCCCCAGAGAATCATCGATGCGCGCGACGTAGCAAACAGCCGGGCCACTTCGCGGATTTTCGCCGCGGGAAGTCCACACACAGGCCCCATCGCCTCGGGGCTGAAATCGGCGACGTTCCTGCGGATCTCGTCGAAGCCCGTCGTACGCTCGGCAATGAAATTCCGGTCGGCGAGACCTTCCTCGACGATTGCGTGCATCATCGCGTTCAACAGCGCAACGTCGGTGTCCGGCTTGAACTGCAGGTAATGCGCAGCGTGCCGCGCGAGCTCCGAGCGTCTCGGGTCGGCCAGGATGAGCTTGGTGCCGGCGCGCACGGCGTTCTTTATCCAGGTCGCCGCCACCGGGTGATTCACCACCGGATTGGCTCCGATCAGCAGCACCACCTCCGCCTGCAGCACGTCCATCACCGGATTCGAGACCGCGCCCGAGCCAATGCCTTCGAGCAGCGCGGCCACACTGGAAGCGTGGCATAGCCGCGTGCAATGATCGACGTTGTTGGTACCAAACCCGGTACGCACGAGCTTCTGGAAGAGATACGCCTCCTCGTTCGAGCATTTGGCCGACCCGAAACCGGCAAGCGCCTGCGGGCCGCGCTCGTCGCGAAGCCGCTTCAACGTGCCGCCCGCCAGCGCCAGTGCTTCCTCCCAGCTCGCCTCGCGAAATACCGATAGCGGATCGGCCGGGTCCATCGTGGAATCCGCGCGCTTCCCCGCTCCCGTCTTGCGGATGAGCGGCTTGGTCAGTCGGTGCGGGTGCGCAACGTAATCGAAGCCGAAGCGGCCCTTCACGCACAACCGGTCGTGATTGGCGGGGCCATCGCGCCCTTCCACCCGCACGATGGCGTTATCGGCGACGTGATAGGTGATCTGGCAGCCCACACCGCAGTATGGACACAACGAGTCCACGGTCTTGTCGATCAGCTTCAGATAGGCCTCGTGCGCCGGCGCCAGCGCGCCGGTCGGACACGCCTGCACGCACTCGCCGCAGGCCACGCAGGTCGAAGCACCCATGGGATCGTCGAGATCGAACACGATCTTCGAGCTCGCGCTGCGGAATGCGTAGCCGATGACGTCGTTCACCTGCTCTTCGCGGCACGCGCGCACGCAGCGGGTACATTGGATGCAGGCGTCGAGATTCACCGTCATTGCCGGATGGCTGAAGTCGGCCGCTGGCTGCTTGCGCGCGGCAAACCGCGGAGCACCGATTCCAAGCTTGCGCTGCCAGAAAGCGAGCTCGGAGTCGGGTTTGTAAACCTTTGCCGGCATGTCGCTCGCCAGGAGCTCGACAATAACGCGTTGCGAGCGCAGCGCCCGCACGCTGTCGCTGGCCACATCCATGCCGGCGGTCGGCGTGCGGCAGCACGACGGCGCGAGCACGCGCTCGCCCTTGATCTCCACCATGCACGCACGGCAATTGCCGTCGGGGCGATAACCCTTCTTGTAGCAGAGCCGTGGAATCGCGACCCCGTATCGGTCCGCGGCCTCGAGAATCGTCTCCCCCGCATCCGCGGCGATGTCCTCGCCATTCAAGCAGAACACTACCTGCGCGTGTTCGATCACGGCATTGATCGGGGCATTCACGCGGACTCTCCGTGACGTGATTCGATGCCGCCTGCGCCGCGGCAAGCAAGCGTGTTTGCAGGGTGATGGCGCGCGGTCATTCGAGTTCCTGCGGGAAGTAGCGAATCACGCACTGGACGGGGTTGGGCGCGGCTTGGCCCAGGCCGCAGATCGAGGCATCGGTCATCGCGAACGCGAGGTCTTCGAGCAGCGCCCGATTCCACTTCGGCTGCGCCAGCAGGCCCACGGCCTTCTCGGTACCGACCCGGCACGGCGTGCACTGCCCGCAGGATTCATCGGCAAAGAAACGCATCAGGTTGAGCGCCGCGTCGCGGGCACGGTCCTGCTCGGACAGGATGATCACCGCAGCCGAACCGATGAAGCAGCCGTGGGGCTGCAGCGTGTCGAAATCGAGTGGAATGTCGCCCATCGAAGCCGGCAGGATGCCGCCGGATGCGCCGCCCGGAAGATAGGCGTAAAACGCGTGGCCCGGCAGCATGCCACCGCAGTACTCGTCGATCAACTCGCGTACGGTGACGCCCGCCGGCGCCAGATGCATGCCGGGCTCGACCACGCGCCCTGACACCGAGAACGACCGCAGTCCCTTGCGCTCATGCCGACCCTGGCCGGCAAACCAGCCACCACCTCGCTCCAGGATGTCGCGCACCCAGTACAGCGTTTCCATGTTGTGCTCGAGCGTCGGCCGGCCGAACAGCCCCACCTGCGCGACGTAGGGTGGCCGTAGCCGGGGCATGCCGCGCTTGCCTTCGATCGACTCGATCATCGCCGACTCCTCGCCGCAGATGTAGGCCCCGGCGCCACGGCGCAGTTGTATCGACGGCAGCGGGCATGGCGGATCGGCGGCAAGCGCCGTAAGCTCACGGATGAGAATGGCACGGCATCCGGCGTACTCATCGCGTAAATAAATGTAAATCCCGGCAATGCCCACTGCCCACGCCGCGATCAGCATCCCCTCGATAAAGCGGTGCGGATCGCGTTCGAGGTAATAGCGGTCCTTGAACGTGCCAGGCTCGCCCTCGTCGATGTTCACGGCCATGAGCCGTGGCGCCGGCTCGTTGCGCACGATGCGCCATTTGCGTCCCGCCGGAAATCCGGCACCCCCCAAACCGCGCAGCGCGGAGGATTCGAGCTCGGTGATGACCTCGTCGACACTCCGCTCGCCACTCACGCACGAACGCAGCGTCCGATAGCCGCCGTCGCTGCTGTAAGCCGCCAGATCGACATAGGACTCGAGCTCCGGCTCGGTCGCGCCCGCCTCGATCGCGCGCATTACCTTCTCGCGCGTCGCACGGGCCACCGGATTGCGGCCCACCACCGCCACCGGCGCCTGCTCGCAGCGGCCGACGCATGGCGCCGTGATCACCCGCACGTCCGCGCCGGCGACCGCTCGAATCTCCGCGAGCAGATGCTCCGCGCCCGCCATTTGACACGACAGCGTCTCGCACACGCGCACGGTGAGCGGCGGCGGAATTTCATCGCCGTCCTTCACCACGTCGAAATGATGATAGAAGGTCGCTACTTCGTAGACCTCGGCCATCGCGAGCTTCATCTCCGCCGCCAATGCCACCATATGGGCCGCGCTGAGACAGCCATAGCGGTCCTGGATCCGATGCAGATGCTCGATCAACAGATCCCGCCGCCGCGGCGCATCGCCCAGCAGGAGCGCGACCTCCGCCGCCGCCTGCACGTCCACCTGCCGGCCCTTCGAATGCTTGCGCGGCTTGCGTTGACCACCGAGACGAGAAACATCAATGATTGTGGAAGTGCTCATGAGCGTCAATGGTGGTCCGGGTCCAAATTGCGTAGGGGGCGAGCGCGGCGCAGCGCTTGCTGCCAGTCAGACCACGACATGCTGCGGCCGGCCGGCGACGAACGCTTCGATGTTGTCGATCAACTGATCGGCCAGAAACTGCATCGCCCCCTCCGACGCCCATGCGATGTGCGGCGTCAGAATGAAATTGGGCATGCGCAGATCGAGTAGCGGGTTCCTCTCGCGCGGCGGCTCCTGGGTCAGCACGTCGAAACCCGCCCCACCGATAATGCCGTCCTTCAATGCGCTGGCGAGCGCGGCTTCGTCGACGAGTCCGCCGCGCGCGGTATTGATGAGCAGCGCGGTCGGCTTCATGCGGCGCAGCTCGTTCGCGCCGATCAGGTTGCGGGTCTGCGGCGTCAGGGGCGAATGGAGCGTCAGCACGTCCGATCGCACGAGCACCTCGTCGAAGGGGGTGAACTCGACATCGGGTGCTTTCGGCGGCGGATGATCGGCGAAGAGCACCTGCATGCCGAATGCCCTCCCGATCGCGGCGGTCGCCTGCCCGAGCGAGCCCTCGCCCACGATGCCGAGCGTTGCGCCGGAGAGATCGCGGATCGGGTGATCGAAGAAGCAGAACTGGTCGATCTGCTGCCAGCGGCCCTGCTCGACGTCGTGACGATAAGCGAGGAGATTGCGCCGCAGCGCCAGCATCAGCGCGAACACGTGCTCGGGAACCGTGTGTGTCGCGTAGCTTCGGATGTTGACGACGGTGATGCCGTTCGCCTTGCAGTACGCGGCGTCGACGACGTCATAGCCGGTGGCCGCCATCGCGATCAGCTTGAGCCGTGGCAGACGGGCGAGACTGCCCTGTCGCAGCGGCACCTTGTTGATGATGGCGATGGTGGCGTCCTCGAGACGCGACTCCGTTTCGGCAACGCTTTGCGTCGCGGC
>JBDUCE010000409.1:0-3075 GCA_040003635.1 Betaproteobacteria bacterium | reverse complement strand
TGGAATCGAGCGCAACCTTGCCGACTGCGATCTATGCGATCTGGTGGACCGTGCTGCTGGTCGTCGTCGTGGTGATCGTGCCGCTCGCCATCGCGCTGTTGCACCGGACATTGCGCGCTGCGCTGTCGATCCGCCGCTATCTCGCGGAAATGCTGGAAGCCGGGGTCGGGATCGCCGGCAATACCAGCTCGATCACCGCGCTGAACGACACCATTCGCGTGGCCGGGTCGATGGTGGCCACGGCCGGCAGCATCAAGGAGCACACGGGAACGATCGCCACCGTCCTGTCGCAACGTGCTGCACAGGGGAGGCTGTCATGACCGCGCTGCTGCTTTACCTGACCCTTGCAGTAACGGCCGCAGTGGTGCTGGTGCTGGTGGCGTATCTGATCGGCATCATTGTCGCGCTGTGGCGCGCCAAGAACAGCCTGGCCAAACTGGCCGGGGGCTTGGTGGCGATCCGCGACAATACGGAGCCATTGGGACAACACGTGCAGGCCATCAACGGCGGACTGTCCGCGCTGCTGACGGGGCTGCTGGCGGTGAACGGCGATCTCGCCGCCATCGTCAGGGTCGCGCAGGGCAAGTAACGACAAACCGCGTCAAGATTCACCAGGAGAAATAAGCGATGTGTTTCAAGAATCTGCCGATCGAGTTCGACGCACAGGGCAATGCCCACTTGATTCCCGGGGTCGCCGATCCCTATTCGTACACCACGCTGTCGCTCGACGAGCGGGACAAGAAGCTGCGCAAGATCGCCAACGACAACGGCCAGTTGCGAAGCGTGGATTTCGACCCCGTGACCCGCGTCGCCGGCGCGCTCGCTTTCCACAGCACTGTCGACCTGGAGCGGCGCCGGGTGGTCGACACCAATTCGATGGCAACGCTCTTTCGCGGCTATGAAGTCATCCTGCGCGGCCGCGATCCGCGCGACGCGGCATTCATCAGCTCGCGCGCATGCGGCGTGTGCGGGGGCGTGCATGCGACATGTTCCGCGCTGGCGCTCGAAATGGCGCTCAACATCAAGCCGCCGCCGATGGGCATCCTGGTGCGCAACCTGCTCTTGAGCTGCGAATACCTGTACGACAACCCGCTCCACCTGTTCGTCCTGGCCGGCCCCGATTTTTCCGAGGCGCTGGTGCGCGACACCAACCCGGAAGTCTGGGAAAAGGCGACGACTGCGCCCGCCAAGTACGACGATCTGCACGGCTACAAGACGATCGGCGAGATCATGACCGATCTGAATCCGCTGACCGGAAGGCTGTACCTCGAGGCGCTGGAAATGACGCGGGTCGCGCGCGAGGCGTACGTCCTGCTGGGCGGGAAGTATCCGCATCCGGAAACGATCATTCCCGGCGGCGTTACCACGACGATCGGTGCAACGACGTTCAACGAGTTCTACATGAAGCTGACGCCGTTCTTCGATTACTGCAAGAAGTGTGTCGGCGTGTGGGACGATATTTACGACTTCATGTACGCCTGCAATCCCGACTACAAGCATTGCGGCGAGCTCCCCGCCACCATGGTCGATTTCGGCCAATGGGATCATGAAGACCACTACGACGCGACCTACGCCAACTGCAACGAATGGGGCGAGCATCGCTGGTCGACGCCCGGGGCTGTCGTCAACGGCAAGCTGGTGACGACCAAGCTGCGGGATCTCAACGTGGGGTTCGAGGAGTTCATCGAGCACTCCTACTACGAGCAGTGGCACGACTACCCGTTCAAGACCGATTCGATGGGTGCGCCGTTGAGCCCGCACCATCCGTGGAACAAAAGCACCATTCCGCGGCCGGGTGCGCAGAACTGGAAGGAGCGCTACAGCTGGTCCACCACGCCGACATGGGACCGGCACACGTTCGAGGCCGGCGCCTATGCGCGGGTTTACATCTCGGCCCTGGCGAAGAAATTGCCACCCAGCGATTATGTCGAGTCCACCGGCCACAGCCTGAAACTCAACGTGCCCAAGGGCAACAAGCTGCCGGCGATGACACTCGAGTGGAAGGTGCCCGAGGTGTGGAATGCATTCGAGCGCAATCGTGCCCGCGCGTACGCCGTCGCGTTCAACCTGATGGTCACCGTGGAGAACTGGGTGCGCGCCATGGATTTGCGCAAGCGCGGCGAAACGCGGGTGCATACGCCGTTCGAGATTCCTGCCAAGGGACGCTTCGTCGGTGTCGGCTTCTGGGGTGCGGGCCGCGGGTTTCTCGGGCATTGGTGCGTGATCGAGGACGGTCTCCTCGCCAACTACCAGATCTGTACGCCGTCGACCATCAACGCCTGTCCGAAGACGCCTTGGGGCGAGGCCGGGGCGTATGAGCAGGCGGTGGCGAATACCGTGCTGGTCGAGTCCAATTTCAAGGACGAGAAGGACTTCAAGGGCATCGACATCCTCCGCGCGATCCGCAGCTTCGATCCGTGCATGCCATGCACGACTCATGTCATGGTCGAGGGATCCGACCGGGTCATCACGCGCGAAGTCACGACCTGCGCGTGCGGCATTTGATCCGAACATATGCCGCGCGTCGTCATCGGCATCGTTGGGTATTACCAGTTCGTTCGCGGCTACCCGCTCGGTCCGGAATTGATGGCGCGCCTGCGCTCGATTCCCTGGCCCGAGGGAATCGAGATTCGCGAAATGAACTGGGGACCCATTGCGATCGTCCAGGATTTCGAGGCGGGCGGCGTGACTTACGACCGCGTGGTCCTGGTGGGCGCGGCAGACCGGGGTCTGGCACGCGGTACCGTCAGCGCGCGTCGCTGGCTGGGCGGTGCGTTGGAACCGCTTGCCGTGCAGCAACGGGTTTTCGAAGCGGTGACGGGCATCATCAGCCTCGACAATTTATTGGTGATCGGCGCGCATTTCGGCGTCTGGCCGGCGGAGGTAATTACCATCGAGGCACAGCTTGGCGAAAGCAGCCTGAGCGACCTGGTGCTGGGCGAGATCGAGGTGGACCGCGAAGCCGGGCACATGGCAATCATCGGCGAGAAGCCATTGACGCCCGATCATGCGAGAATGGTCGATTCCATCGTCGAGCTCACCCGACGTGCGGCACTGGGCGGTGCGCAAGACCTG
>JBDUCE010000408.1:0-3081 GCA_040003635.1 Betaproteobacteria bacterium | reverse complement strand
AATCCATGAGCAGGTTCAGCACCTGCGCCTGAATCGAGACATCGAGTGCCGACACCGGCTCGTCGGCGACTACGAGACGCGGGCTTAGCATCAATGCTCTCGCCACGGCGATGCGCTGGCGCTGACCGCCGGAAAACATGTGGGGATAGCGGCCGTAATGCTCGGGCTTGAGACCCACCTTGGCCATCATCGATCGGGCCTGCTCCTCGCGCGTGCGGCGGTCGAGACGGGTGTTGATACGCAAGGGCTCCTGCAGCAGCGTGCCCACTTTCTTGCGCGGATTAAGCGATGCGTAGGGATTCTGGAACACCATCTGCACCAGGGGGCGCATCCTCCGCCGCGCGCTGCGATCGGCGTGGGCGATATCGTTGCCGTCGAGCAGCAATGTGCCGGCGGTGGGGCGCTCGATCATGGTGACCTGGCGCGCCAGCGTCGATTTGCCGCATCCGGATTCACCGACCACCGCCAGGGTTTTGCCGTTTTTTATGGTGAACGAGACCCCGTCGAGCGCCCGGACCAGTCCCTTGGGTTGCATGAACCCGCGCGATACGACGTAGTGGCGGGTGAGATACCGCGCCTCGAGCAACGCTGCTGCGGTGTCGTTCATCGGGCGAGCGAAGCCACGGACGCCGCGGCTTCGCGGTCCCAATCATTGGTCGGACGACCGGCATCATCGAGAGGAAAAAAACAGCGCGACTGCCGCCCCGGGGGACCGTCCAGCGCGGGCCGTGTTTCCCGACAGCGCTCCACCGCGTACGCACACCGCGGCGAGAGCAGGCACCCTCGCGGACGATCATGCTGGCCCGGCACCACGCCGGGAATCGCCCGCAAGCGCAATTGATCCAGATTGTGCTCGGGAAGGGCGGCGAGCAGCGCCTGGGTGTAGGGGTTGCGAGGCGACTCGAAAATAGCCGGCAGTGGCCCCGTTTCCACCTGCTCCCCGGCGTACATCACCACCACCCGATGCGCGGTTTCGGCCACCACTGCGAGATCGTGCGTGATCAGCAGGAGCGCCATGCCGTGCTCGCGCTGCAGGCGCACCAGGAGCTGCAGGATCTGCGCCTGCACCGTGACATCGAGCGCGGTCGAAGGCTCGTCGGCGATCAGCAGCTTCGGGTTGCAGGCAATCGCCATCGCGATCATCACTCGCTGCGCCATGCCGCCGGAAAGCTGGTGGGGATACGCCTCCAGCCGCGTCGCGGGATCGGGTATTTCCACTTGCTGCAGCAATTCCAGCGCCCGCGCGCGCCGGGCACGGCTGCTCGAGCGCTCCTGCGCGGTGCCATGGATGCGCAAGGTCTCGGTGAGCTGGAACGCTACGGTAAAGCACGGATTGAGACTCGCCAGTGGATCCTGGAAGATCATCGCGATCTCCTTGCCCACGATGGCGCGCCGCGCCCGATCGGAAAGCGCCAGCAAATCATGGCCCTCAAAGCGCATCCGCCGCGCCGCCACCCGTCCGGGAAAATCGATCAGCCCCATCACGGCCAGCGCGGTGACGCTTTTGCCCGAGCCCGATTCACCGACGCAACCGACGATCTCGCCGGTATCCACGGTGAGATCGACGCCATCCACCGCCAGGAACGGATGCGCAACGCTGCCAAAGGCGACCGTCAGGCCTTCGATCTCAAGTAGCGGCACGGCTTGTTCCTCGTGGCCGCGCATGGCGCTGTTTTCGCGGGCCCATCAAGCACGCGCATCGCCGCGTCTTCATTGCTTGAGCCTGGGATCGAGGGCGTCGCGCAAGCCATCGCCCATCAGGTTGAAGGCCAGCACCGTGACCAGGATGGCAAGGCCCGGCAGAGTGACGACCCACGGCGCGCGCTGGATGAACTCGAGCGCGCTCGAGAGCATCGAGCCCCATTCGGGGGTCGGCGGCTGGGCGCCTAGCCCCAGAAAACCGAGCGCGGCGGCATCGAGAATCGCCGTCGAAAACCCGAGTGTGGCCTGCACGATCAGGGGCGCCGTGCAATTGGGCAGGATGGTGGCGAACATCAACCGCATCGGTCCGGCGCCGGCGATTTTCGATGACGCCACGTACTCCTTGCCCGATTCGGCGATCACCGCGGCGCGGGTCAGTCGCACGTAATGGGGCAGCAGCACGATCGCAATGGCATACATGGCATTGACGAGCCCCGGACTCAGGATGGCGACCACCGCAATGGCCAGCAGCAGGCTGGGCAGCGCGAGCATCACGTCCATCAGCCGCATGATCACCGTCTCGGTCAGTCCGCGCACGTAACCCGCTACCAAGCCGAGCAATACCCCCAATGACAGCGAGATCACCACCGAGACCAGGCCGATGACCAGGGACAGCCGGGTGCCGTGGATGAGCCGCGAAAGAACGTCGCGCCCGACCGGATCGGTGCCGAGCAGAAACCGGGCCGTGCCACCTTCCTGCCATGCCGGTGGTGTCAGCGTGAAGTCCCGGTATTGCTCGTTCGGCGGATGCGGTGCGATGAAATCCGCGCCCAGCGCAATGAGCACCAGCGCGAGCACCAGCGCGAGGCCGATGAGCGCGCCGCGGCTTTGCGAGTAAGCGTTCCAGAATTCCCGCAATGGCCCTACCACCGGCGGCATCGTCGCGGCCACAGGAATTGGACGCGCGAGCTCAGCCATGACTGATGCGCGGGTTGATCACGCCGTACAAGAGATCGACCAGCAGATTGACGCTAATCACAATGGTCGCGATCAACAGAATGCCGCCCTGCACCACCGGATAGTCGCGCGATTGCACGCCGTGAATAAGCCAGTTGCCCACCCCTGGCCAGGAGAAGATGGTTTCAGTCAGGATGGCGCCCGAGAGCAGCAAGCCGACCTGCAGTCCGATCACCGTGACCACCGGGATGAGGGCGTTGCGCAGCGCATGCACCAGCACCACCTGCCAGTACGGCAGCCCTTTCGCGCGCGCAGTGCGGACATAATCCTCGCGCAGCACTTCGAGCATCGACGAGCGCGTCATGCGCGCGATCACAGCGAGTGGAATCGTACCCAGCGCAATCGAGGGCAAAATGAGATGCGATGCAGCCGACCGGAAGGCGCCCGGCTCGCCACTGCGCAAGGTATCGATCAGCATGAAGC
>JBDUCE010000407.1:0-3081 GCA_040003635.1 Betaproteobacteria bacterium | reverse complement strand
GCTCCGATGTAGGTTGCAATCGCGGTAATGCCGATGTTGATCACCACCGCTATGCGCACGCCGGCCATGATCACGGGTACTGCAATGGGGAGTTCGACCTGGGAGAGCCGCTGCAGCGGCGCCATGCCCATCCCGCGCGCTGCTTCGCGCAGCGCCGGATCGACATTGGTGATCGCGGTATAGGTGTTGCGGATGATCGGAAGCTGGGAATAGAGCAGCACTGCAATGACCGCCGGGAGATAGCCGATTCCGTGTCCGATCAGCGCCAGCATGGGGATCATCAGCCCGAACAGGGCGATGGACGGGATGGTCATGATCATCGCCGCGACATACAACACGATGTCCGCCGCGCGCTTGTTCTGGGTGATCGCGATTCCGATCGGAACACCGGTGACGATCGCCAGCCCGACGGCGACGCCGACAATCGAGACATGCTCGAGCGTGCGCTGGCCAATGGCCGGCAAGTTCTGCAGGATGAACGCCAGCGTCTCCATCGATCTCCTTCGTCCCGCGCAGATTGCGGCCAACCCGCCGCTTCGCGCAACCGCCCGCCGCTCGAAGTTTAGTCGGCACTCACCCCAACAAATAGTCCAGATGCGACGCCTCTTGGTCCAATGCGGACCGCGCTTCGCGGCAGTGCTGCATCCGTGGCACGGCCCGCGCAGGTGGATGGCTCGCGTCGCGGGAATGACAGTTTACGTCGTGCCGCGACGGGCCATCGTTTTTCTTTGGTGCGATAGTCGTGGCCCGATTCCGCGATAAGGCATATGCGCCATGAGCTCAACTGCACCGCAGCGACCGACCCTTCTGCACCGCCTCGATGCGGGCCCGGTCATTTGTGCCGAAGGCTACGTTTTCGAGCTGGAGCGACGGGGTTATTTGCAGGCCGGCGCGTTTGTCCCCGAAGTGGTCCTGGAGCATCCGGAAGTGGTTGCCCAGCTGCATCGCGATTTCGTCCACGCGGGCTCGGACGTCGTGCAGGCCCTCACCTATTACGCCCATCGCGAGAAGCTGCGCGTCGTAGGTCGCGAGAAGGATCTCGAGCCGATCAACCGTCGCGCCCTCGAGATTGCCAAGGAAGTCGCCAGGGAGAGCGGCGCGATGTTGGCCGGCGGCATCTGCAACACCAACATCTACGACCCTGCCGACGCGGCGTCGCACAAGGCGGTGCGCGCGATGTTCGAGGAGCAGGTCGGCTGGGCGGTCGATGCCGGGGTGGATTTCATCATCGGCGAAACATTCTCCTTCGGCGCGGAAGCGCTGATCGCGCTCGATGTGATCAAGCACGCGAAGCAGAGCGCAGTGATGACGTTGGCGATGCATCAAACCGACCGCACGCGCGAGGACTGGAGCGTGACCGATGCGTGCAAGCGCCTGGCCGATGCGGGTGCGGATGTGGTGGGCCTCAATTGCATCCGTGGCCCCGAAACCATGATGCCGCTGTTGCGGGCAATCCGCGCGGCGATTCCCAAGACTCATCTCGCGGCACTCCCGGTTCCGTATCGAACGACAGCGGAGCAGCCGTCATTTCAATCGTTGCGCGACGAGCACTGGCACGGCGAGCCGGGAAGTCGGCCGTTTCCGGTAGCGCTCGACCCGTTCACGTGCAATCGCTTCGAGATCGCCGAGTTCGGACGACAGGCCACCGCGCTGGACATCCGTTATCTCGGGGTGTGCTGCGGTGCCGGGCCCCACCATATCCGCGCCCTGGCCGAGGCCGTCGGCAAACATCCATCGGCGAGCAAATATTCGCCCGACATGTCCAAGCACGCCTTCCTCGGCACGCACGATCGCTTGAAGCAGGTCCAGAAGGACTACGCCAGCAAGCTCTGAAGCGCTGCCGGCCCCGAAGGCGGAGCCGCCTCGAACCACTGACATCGACATGAACGTCACCGACGCCATGGCACGCGAGGCAGTCGAACGAAGCGACGCCCGCCTCGAGCGCGCCGTGGAGATTCCGGCCGCGCAACCCGAAACACCGCCGTTCCGGTTCTACGACAACCGGCAGAAGTATCTCGCCTTCGTCAACACCTGCAACGAGAAGGCGGCCGTTGCGGCGAGGGCCACCCAGGAGCTCGGTCAACTGCATCCGAAGCCACCGTCATTTCGGCTGTTCGATGCCGGCATGGGCGATGCTTCGGTGCTTGCGCGGGTGATGCGCAGCATGCATCGGCAATTTCCGACGGTGCCGCTTCTGGTCGTCGCCAAGGAAATCAGCCTGGAGGACGTCCGGCTGGGACTCGAACGGATGGCGGATCGGTTTTTCGAGCATCCGCACACGGTGCTGGTGATCACCAATCTCAACTATTCGGAGGCACCCCGGCTCATGCCGCGCGATATTCGTCTCGCGGCCGCCTTGAACTGGCAACAGGTACGCCTGACGGGCCATTCGGCGCACGAGTACGAAGAGCAGATCGAAGCGCTGTTTCCAACCTTGTCTTACGGGTGGCAGACCAAGCCGAGCCCGCACACCGGAAATCCGGTGCTGGTGCGCCCGTCGGTGCTGGTCATCTATCGCGAGGACCACCAGTTCCTGCTCGACGGCGTCATCCCCAAGCCCGGGCAGACTTCGGGCGACTACGACCTCATCGTCGCCTCGCAACCGTGGCGCGCCCGCACCTCGGCGACATTCAAGGCGCAAAGGGTATTGGCGCCTCTGGTGCGCAGCCTTGCCCCCGGCGGGCGATTGCTGACCGTGCAGTCCCGCGGCAGCGATCCCGGCCTCGAGATCATTCAGAAATTATGGCCGGGGGAGAATCCGTTCGCGGTCGACCGGCACCAGTTGCTCAAGGCGTTGAAACAGGAGCTCGGCCGCGAAGCGCGGGATTTCAACCTGACCGCACCTTCCGACGAAAAATCGCTGTTCCGATACGACATGCACACCCTGCCCTCGGAAATCGGCGATCGGATCGGAACATCAACGCTGTTCGCGGCGTGGAATGCAGCCATCTACGTCAATCAGATCGAAGACGAGCGCCTCGATGCGGTGGTCACGACCGGCTCATACCTCGAGGCCACGCAGTCCGTCTTGCAGAAACACGGCGGCCTGTGGTTCAACGACGAAACCTTTGTCGTGTCGCG
>JBDUCE010000406.1:0-3083 GCA_040003635.1 Betaproteobacteria bacterium | reverse complement strand
TTCGTCGAGGCGCTGCGCTCGACCCTCGATATCGTCGCTTTCTACGAATCGAAGGCGCTCGAGCAGCAGCAACGGCACCTTCGCTTTCACGATGCGGCCTACAACCTCGAGCCGAATGTAAAGGAAAGCCCGGGCGGCCTGCGCGACCTGCAGACCGTGCTATGGATCGCCCGGGCGGCCGGACTGGGGCGAAACTGGATCGAGATCGCTCGCACCGGCCTCATCACGACCCAGGAAGCACGCGCCGTTTCGCGGCAGGAGCGATTCATCGGCGCCTTGCGCGTGCGCCTGCATTTCCTGGCGGGACGCCGCGAGGATCGCCTCATCTTCGATCAGCAGCAGGCACTCGCGCTCGAGATCGGGTTGGCCGACACGCCCACGCGCCGCGCGAGCGAGCAGCTCATGCAGCGCTACTATCGCGCGGCCAAGCTGGTGCGACAGGTCAACGTGATCCTGTTGCAGAACCTGCATGGGCGGATCCTGCCCACCACCACGGTCGTGACCCCGCTCGATGACGACTTCCAGGTGGCGGACGAGCTGCTCGACGTCCGGGACGAAGCCTTGTTCACGCGCCGGCCTGCGGCCATGCTCGATGCCTTCCTCGCCATGCAACGGCATCCCGAATTGAAAGGCATGTCCGCCTCTACATTGCGCGCGCTATGGCGCAACCGGCATCGCATCGACGCGCGATTTCGTGCCGATGCTGCCAATCGCCATCGCTTCCTGCAGGTCTTCCGCGAGCCCCGCGGGCTGACGCACGAGTTGCGGCGCATGAATCTGTATGACGTGCTGGGCCATTACCTGCCGCCATTCGGCCGCATCGTGGGCCAGATGCAGCACGATCTCTTCCACGTGTACACCGTGGACGAGCACACTCTGATGGTGATCCGCAATCTGCGCCGGTTCTGCGAGGCGCAGCACGCGCACGAGTATCCGCTGTGCTCGCGCCTCATGGCCGATTTTCCGCGCAAGGAAGTGCTGTATCTGGCGGGCCTTTTCCATGATATCGGGAAGGGGCGCGGCGGCGACCACTCGCTGCTTGGCGCGCGTGATGCCCGCCGGTTTTGCCGCGCGCACGGCCTGGTCGCGGAGGATGCGGAGCTCGTCGAGTGGCTGGTCGTGCAGCACCTCGCGATGTCGGCGACCGCCCAGAAGCAGGACATCACCGACCCCGACGTCGCGGCTGCGTTTGCCACCCGGGTGGGCAGCGAGCGCAGGTTGATGGCGTTGTACCTTTTCACGGTGGCCGACATTCGCGGCACGAGCCCCCGGGTGTGGAACGCCTGGAAAGCGAAACTCCTCGAAGATCTGTTCAATGCCACCCGCGCCCGGCTGCTCGGCACCGGTGCCGCGAGTCTCGCCGACAGCCTGCAGGAGCGGCAGGTAGAAGCACGCCGGCTGCTGCGCCTTTATGCCATTGCCGACGGGGCGGAGCGGGTGTTGTGGAGCAAGCTCGACAGCGTGTATTTCCAGCGTCACACCGCCGATGAAATCGCGTGGCACGCGCGGCAGCTCTTCTATCGCGCGGAAGGCGCGAAGCCCGTCGTCAAGGCCAGGTTGTCGCGCGCCGACGCCGGGTTGCAGGTGTTCGTCTACCTGCCGGACCAAAAGGATCTATTCGCGCGCATTTGCGGATTTTTCGGTCGCGCGGGTCTCTCCATTCTCGAGGCCAAGATCCACACCACCCGGCGCGGCTACGCGCTCGATACGTTTGCCGTTCACAATCCCGCCAATCCCGGCGCATCGCATCGCGAAACGATTCAATTGGTGGAGCACGAGCTCGCGCGCCTTCTCGAAGCACGGCCGCCGCTGCAGCCGCCCGCCGTGGGACGAGTCAGCCGGCATCTCAAGCACTTCCCCCTCTCGCCCGAAGTGCGCATCTTCGCCGACGACAAGGGCACCCAGTACATCCTGGAAATTGTCGCGGGGGATCGACCGGGATTGCTGGCCGGCATCGCCTATACGCTTGCGGGCGCCAACATCAACGTCACCAGCGCCAAGATCAACACCCTCGGCGAGCGCGCGGAAGACGTTTTTCTGGTAGATGGCGCTGCGCTGCACGACGAACAGGCGCTGGTGCGCCTCGAAACGACGCTCTTCGACCAGCTGCGTCTGTAGGGCCTGTTCACGCTACACGCATGCGTGCGTGTGAACAGGCCCTAAGCGAATCGTTCACTCATCCGGCGGCGCATCGCCGAGCTCCGGAAAGACGACGTCGGTAAACCCGAATTGCGTGAAGTCGCGCATTCGCATCGGATACAGAATGCCCAGCAGGTGGTCGCACTCGTGCTGCACCACCCGGGCGTGAAAGCCGCTGACCTCACGGACAATCTTCGCTCCCCGCGCATCGAATCCCTCGTAGCGCAGCGTGGTGTAGCGCGGAACGACACCACGCAGTCCGGGAACGGAGAGGCAGCCTTCCCAGCCTTCCTCCATTTCGTCGGATAGCGGTGTGAGCACCGGATTGATGAGCTCGGTGTAGGGCACCGGCGGGGCATCGGGATATCGAGGGCTCCTGCCGACACCGAAAATCACCACCTGCAGCGGCACCGCGATTTGTGGCGCGGCCAGACCCGCACCGTTTTGCGCAGCCATGGTATCGCGCAGATCCTGCAACAGCGACTCGAGCTCCGCGGTGCCGAAGCGACCGACCGGCACCGAGGGTTGCCACAACCGCGGATCGCCCATGCGCAACACGTCACGGATCATTGGTCGCCCGCCGATGGCCCCTGGACGAGGGGAGCGATGTGCTCCAGCAATGTACGGACCTTTTCCATGGCCGTTTCGAGCACGTCGGCGATGCTCTCCATCGAGATGTGATCTCCGGAGTCGCCACGTCCGGCGGCGTGATTGACGACCACCGCAATCGCGGCATAAGGCAGGTCGAGCTCGCGCGCCAGCGCCGCTTCCGGCATGCCGGTCATGCCCACCATGGTCGCGCCGTCGCGGTCCAGCCGATCGATCTCGGCCGCGGTTTCGAGCCGCGGGCCCGACACCGCCGCATACACCCCGCCGTCGGCGAGCGCGATGCCGGCTTTCGCGGCGCCCTCCAGGCAGGTTTGACGCAGCGCCGGGGTGTACGG
>JBDUCE010000405.1:0-3086 GCA_040003635.1 Betaproteobacteria bacterium | reverse complement strand
GATCGCGCGCGCAATGCGGCGCAGCAAGCGGTCAAGAGTCCGCTGCTCGAGGATGTCAATCTCCTCGGGGCCCGCGGCGTGCTGGTCAACATCACCGCTTCGGCCGGGCTCAAGATGAAGGAGTACCACGAGGTCATGAACACCATCAAGGAATTCACGGCGGAAGATGCGATGGTGATCGTCGGGACGGTGATCGATGACGCGATGGAGGACCGGCTGCGGGTCACCATGGTTGCCACCGGACTCGGAGGAGCCGGCACCAAGCAGCGGCCCGCCATGCAGCTCGTGGAACCGGTCTCGGCACGCACCGGGACCGATGACGGTGTAGGCATGCGGCTCGAGCCGGTGAACTATGAAGACCTCGATCAGCCGGCGGTGGTGCGCCGGGGCCGGGCCGGCGCGTCGGGCCATGGCGGGATTCCCTCGTTCGACGCACCGGAGATTCCCGCGTTCCTGAGGAAGCAGGCCGACTGACCGGCAAGGCTTCGGGCGCGCCCGGCTGGAACCGCGGGCGCGCATTGGCGCCTCCGGATCGACGTGGGGCGGCGGTCGCCGGCCGGGGTCGCTTATGCTAGGATATAAAGCTAAATCATTGAGGCTGCGGCGCTTTCCTGCGACCTCACCGCCTTGCGGAATGCCGATGTCGATGCTCAAACAACGCACGCTGCGTGCGCCGATCAAGACGACAGGTGTCGGCCTTCACACCGGCGCACGGGTCGACCTGACCCTGCGCCCCGCGGCGCCCGATAACGGCGTCATCTTTCACCGCGTGGACCTCGATCGGCCGGTGGCCATTCCAGCCGACGCGCTTCATGTCGGCGACACGCGGTTGTCGTCGACGCTGGAGCAGGACGGCGCGCGCGTGTCGACCGTCGAGCACATCCTGTCGGCGCTCGCCGGCCTCGGGATCGACAACCTGCATATCGACGTTGCCGGGCCCGAAATCCCCATCATGGATGGAAGCGCGGGGCCGTTCGTCTTCCTGCTGCAATCATCCGGGATCGTCGAGCAGGATGCACCCAAGCGCTATCTCAGGATTACCGCGCCGGTGGAAGTCCGCGATGGCGACAAATGGGCGCGCTTCGAGCCTTTCGACGGGTTCAAGCTGGATTTGACCATCGACTTTCCGCATCCGGTATTCGGATCGGAGAACCGGCACGTCACGATCGATTTCGCCGAGCATTCCTATGTGAAGGAAGTCGCGCGGGCACGTACGTTCGGATTCATGCAGGACGTGGAGGCGATGCGCGCCGCGGGCCTGGGGCTGGGCGGCAGCCTGCAGAATGCCATCGTGCTCGACGAATTCCGGGTCCTCAATACCGAGGGCCTGCGCTACGACAACGAATTCGTGAAGCACAAGGTGCTCGACGCCATCGGGGACCTTTACCTGCTTGGGCACCCACTCATCGGCCAATACACCGCGTACAAGCCGGGACACACCCTCAACAACGCCGTTGCGCGTGCGCTGCTTGCACGCAAGGACGCGTACACCATCGTGACCTTCGAGGCGGACGCGGACGTGCCATCGGCGTTCCAGGACTGGCAGCTGGCACCCGCCTGACCCCACGGCAAACGCGCACTGCTGCCATGGTGCTGGTTCGCCTCCTGCTGTTCCTCGCTCTCGCCGCCATCGCGGGCGCAGGGCTGTTTTTCATGTTCACCAAGGACCGGCGCTACCTCCGCTTCATCGGCCAGGCAATCAAGTACACGATCTTCCTCCTGGTCGGAGTAATGCTGTTCTTCGTTTTCGAACGGCTGTTCCTGGTGATATAGATTCCTGACAGCCTGCTAACCCACCCGCCGCAGGAGCCGCGCCAGCGCCGCCTTGAGCGACCCATCCGGCAAGCCGCGCGTCAAGGCCGCGAGCGGGATGAGGCTTCCCTTGGCCAGCGCCTTGCGGGCAATTTTCGGTTCGGGCGGCGCACCCGCGGCAACTTGCACCCGCACCTTGATGCCATTGCATTGCGCGCCCTCGCCAATGAGGGCGGCCAGGAGATCGGGTGCGCGCTGACGCAGCGCCGCCGCGACCGCTCCCGCAGCGACCACCAGCTCGATCTCTCCGCTCCCGAGTTGCGTTGCGCGCACCCGTTCCCCGAGTTGCCGCGGCAGATGGCGGCGCACCAAGGTGGTCAGCGTCTCTTCGCGCGCCCGCCGCTCCTGCCATCCGGCGAGCACGGCATCGGCGGCGATGATCTGCCGCAGGGGTCGGGGCGATTTCACCATGGCGCTATGATAGACTCGCCGGGCTCGTCCACGGGAACGGATTACCCGCCGGGACGCCGCGTGTCGCCCATTGCGAACGATGCGGACTGGTGGCGTCCGGCCAGCCCGTCACGGCCCCCAAGGCGCACCAGCCGCTCGAGTTCGATCGCACGTTCATCTCGCGGTGAGGTCGGATAAGCGCGCGGACAAGTGCGCCGCGGTTGCCGTCCTGATCCGCGATCCACCCGCTGACGTTGCACCCCAGCCACCGATCGAAAACGACCGGCTCGACACGACAGGATGAGGGGTGGGGGTGTCCTCACCCCTTGTTTATCTGCCCCTGCGGGGACATCTAAGGAACCTTGTTCCCGCGGATTCCAAGGCCCACATGATCTCGAACATCCTCACTCGCATCTTCGGCAGCCGCAACGAGCGCCTGCTGAAGCAATACGCCCAGGTCGTCCGGCAAATCAATGCGCTGGAAACCGAGGTGGCGGCCCTCGCCGACGCCGAGCTGGCTGCCCGCACCACCACTTTCAAGGAACGCATCGCCGGCGGCGAGGAGCTCGACGCCGTGCTTCCGGAAGCCTTTGCGGTGGTACGGGAGGCGGGCAAGCGCGTCCTGCAGATGCGGCACTTCGATGTGCAGCTCATCGGCGGCATGGCGCTGCACTACGGCAAGATTGCCGAGATGCGAACGGGGGAAGGCAAGACGCTGGTGGCGACCCTGCCTGCGTATCTCAACGCCCTGTCCGGCCAAGGCGTGCATGTCGTCACGGTGAACGACTACCTTGCGCAGCGCGACGCCGATTGGATGGGGCGCATCTACCGTTTCCTCGGCTTGTCGGTGGGCGTCAATCTCTCGCAGATGAGCCACGCCGAGA
>JBDUCE010000404.1:0-3089 GCA_040003635.1 Betaproteobacteria bacterium | reverse complement strand
GACCTGGCGTGGGCTGCCGGCGACATGCGCTGTCGCGGCTTCCTGCTCGGCGGCACTGCCGGACGGACGACGCTCAACGGCGAAGGTTTGCAGCACGAGGACGGCCATTCGCATGTCTATTCGGCGACGATCCCGAACTGCATTTCGTACGACCCGAGCTTCTCCTATGAGGTCGCCGTCATCATCCAGGACGGCATGCGCCGCATGGTCGCGGAGCAGCAGGATGTGTATTACTACCTGACGCTGATGAATGAGAACTACACCCACCCGGTGATGCCGGATGGTGTGGAGCCGGACATCATCAAGGGCATGTACCTGCTCCAGGCCGGCGTGAAGAAGCCGAAATCGCTGCGCGTGCAATTGCTCGGCAGTGGCGTGATCCTGCGCGAGGCCATCGCCGCCGCGGATCTCCTGACGAAGGACTGGGGCGTCGAGTCGGATCTCTGGAGCTGCCCGTCGTTCACCGAGCTCGCGCGCGACGGCAACGCGGTCTCGCGCTGGAACATGATGAATCCCACGGCAAAGCCGAAGATGTCGCACGTCGAATCCTGCCTTGCCGAGACCCGGGGCCCGGTCATCGCCGCCAGCGATTACATCCGCGCCTTTGCGGAGCAGATCCGCGCCTTCGTGCCACGACGGTACGTGGTGCTCGGCACCGACGGCTTCGGCCGCTCCGACACACGGGAGAAGCTGCGCGAGTTTTTCGAGGTGGACCGGCGCTACATCACCGTCGCCGCGCTGAAGGCGCTCGCCGACGATGGCGAGATTCCCGTGACACAAGTCGCCGAGGCCATGAAAAAGTACGGCCTCGACGGCGCCAAGCCGGCGCCGTGGACGGTGTGAGCGCCGATACCGCGTCTTTGTCTGTCAAAGCAGATCCGCGAACGCAGACCCCTTCCGTTCAGGAACATCATGCCTCAGACAGTTGAAGTCAAGGTCCCGGACATCGGCGACTTCACCGACGTGCCGGTGATCGAGGTCCTGGTCAAGGCGGGCGACAAGGTCAAGGCCGAGGACTCGCTGGTCACGCTCGAATCGGACAAGGCGACCATGGACGTGCCTTCGCCATCGGCGGGTGTGATCAAGGACGTCAAGGTCAAGCTCGGCGACAAGGTCAGCGAGGGCAATGTGATCGTGACGCTCGAGGCCGAATCGGCCAATGGCGCCAGGCCCGCCGCGCCGTCCGCCGCCGCACGAACTGCGCCACCGGCCGCCGACGCCCGGGTATCCGCCGTGCCCGCGGCCGTGCCTTCTGCACCGCGAGCATCGCCCTCGATGGCGTCCGAGCGCGCAGCAGCCGGCGGACAAATGATCGAGGTCAAAGTCCCCGACATTGGCGATTTCAAGGACGTGCCGGTCATCGAAGTGCTGGTGAAACCCGGCGACGCGGTGAAGGCCGAAGACTCTTTGGTCACGCTCGAATCGGAAAAAGCGACCATGGACGTTCCGTCGCCGTCCGCGGGCGTGATCAAGGAAGTGAAGGTGACGTTGGGCGACAAGGTGAGCGAAGGCAATCTGATCGCGATCATCGAAGCAGCGGGCGGAGCGATCGGCGCTCGTACCGCCGCGCCGGCGAACGCGGTCGCTGTCGATGCGCGCGCGCCATCACCGCCTGCGCCGCCGCCGGCGAAAGCATCGAGCACTGCTCTTGCAGCGGCGCCCCATGTCGACAGCGAGACGTTCAGGAAGGCGCACGCTTCACCGTCGGTGCGCGCGATCGCGCGCGAGCTCGGCGTGGATCTGTCCCGCGTCACGGGCAGCGGACCCAAGGACCGCGTGCTGCGCGAAGACGTGCAGAAGTTCGTCAAGGAAGCGATGAGCGGCAGGTCCGCGGCCGGCGCCGCCGCCCCCGCGCCCACCGGCGGCGCCGCGCTCGGACTGCTGCCCTGGCCGCAAATCGACTTCAGCAAATTCGGGCCCGTAGAATCCAAGCCGCTTTCGCGCATCAAGAAGATCTCCGGCGCGAACCTGCATCGCAACTGGGTCATGATCCCGCACGTCACCAATCACGACGATGCCGACATTACCGATCTCGAGGCGCTGCGCGTCACGCTCAACAAGGAAAACGAAAAGGCCGGCACCAAGGTGACCATGCTCGCCTTCCTGATCAAGGTCTGCGTTTCCGCCTTGAAGAAGTTTCCCGAGTTCAATGCCTCGCTCGACGGCGACAATCTGATCTACAAGCAATATTTCCATATCGGCTTCGCCGCCGATACGCCCAACGGCCTCATGGTGCCGGTGATCAGGAATGCCGACCAGAAAGGCGTGCTGGCGATCGCCAAGGAAATGGGCGAGCTCTCGGCCAAGGCGCGCGAAGGCAAGCTCGGCCCCGCCGACATGCAGGGGGGATGCTTTTCGATCTCCAGCCTGGGCGGCATCGGCGGCACCTACTTCACGCCCATCATTAACGCACCCGAGGTCGCCATCCTGGGCGTCTGCCGGTCGAGCACGCGGCCGGTCTGGGACGGCAAGCAATTCCTGCCGCGGCTGATCTTGCCGCTGTCGCTGTCGTGGGATCACCGGGTGATCGACGGCGCGGCCGCGGCGCGCTTCAACAGCTACCTGATCGCGCTGCTTGGCGACATGCGGAGATCGCTGCTGTGATCCTTCGCACGTTGTGTGCAATCTTCGCCACGGAGCTCGCACGGAGAATCCATTGAGCGCGCCTCGATCACCGACCAGAAATCCATCTTGACCCAGCTTATCGAAGTCAAAGTCCCCGACATCGGCGACTTCAAGGACGTACCGGTCATCGAAGTTCTGGTGAAGCCCGGCGACGAAGTGAAAGCCGAGGATTCGCTGGTGACGCTCGAGTCGGACAAGGCGACGATGGACGTTCCGTCCCCTGCCGGGGGCGTGGTCAAGGAAATGCGGGTCAAGCTTGGCGACAAGGTCGGCGAGGGCCACGTCATCCTCACCCTGGAAACGGGCGGCGATTCGCCGGTCAAGTCCGCGCCGACCGCAGCGGCATCGAAACCGCCGCCCAGTCCGGCTGCGTCGAAGCCCGGTTCGCTACCGGCATCCGCGGCGCCGGCCGCGGCGCCGGCCGCGGCCGCAAAGTCGGGAACGGCGCCGGCAACTCCGGCGCC
>JBDUCE010000037.1:0-10390 GCA_040003635.1 Betaproteobacteria bacterium | reverse complement strand
AGCGGCTGCAGGAGATCGGCAGCGAAGGCCGGCAAAAATGGCTGTATCTCACGGCTGCCACCGTCGCCATTGCGCTGGCCCTTGCCATTCTTTTTGCGGTGCTGATCGCGCGGCCGATCCGCCAGCTCGACCAGGCCATCCGGCAGATGGGCACTGCCGATTTCACGCATCCGATCGAAGTCAACGGGCCGCAGGATCTGCGCTATCTGGGGCAGCGGCTGGAGTGGCTCCGTTCACGCTTGCACGATCTGGAGGAGCAGCAGAACCGTTTCCTCCGCCACGTTTCGCACGAGCTCAAGACTCCGCTCACCGCGGTGCGCGAGGGCACGGAGCTCCTGCGCGATCGGGTGGGAGGCGAGCTCTCGCCCGAGCAGCAGGAGATCGTGCGCATCGTGCGCCAGAACTGCCTGCAGCTGCAGAAGCTGATCGAGGATCTGCTGCGCTACCACCAGACGCGCGCGATGGAGCCTCAGGCCCTGGGGCCGGTGTCATTGCCGGAGGTGATTCACCGTGTGACGCGCGAGCACAAGCTCGCCGCCTTGGCGCGCATGATCACGTTCGAGGCGCAATTGCAGCCGGCCGTGGTCAATGGCGACGGCGAACGCATCCGCACCATCATCGACAATCTGGTTTCCAATGCCATCAAATATTCGCCGCGCGCGGGCGTCATCGCGCTGAAGCTCGAGATCGACGCAAACAGCGCCGTGCTCGAAGTGTCCGATGAAGGACACGGCGTTTCCCCGGACGAGCGCGAGCGCATCTTCGAATCGTTCTACCAGGGCAAGCCACCGGCGGAAGGCCGCGTGAAAGGCTCGGGCCTGGGGCTCGCCATCGCCCGCGAATATGCCCTCGCCCACGATGGCCGGATCGAAGCGCGCGATCGCCGCGACGGCAAGCGCGGCGCCACGTTTTCGCTGCGCCTGCCGATGGGCGGCGCCGGTACCGCCACGGTGGCGCAGACCCTTCCCGTCAAGGGCGCGCCGATCACCCTGGCCGCCAGCGAATGAAGGGCGCTCTTTGTCCGAGGTTCCTCAGTATCGGTATCGCACTCCTGCTGGCAGCTTGCGCGGCGGCCCCTCCCATCGAAGTCGCAACGCCCGCCGCCGACGAGCCCCTCGTCGAGTTTCCGCCGCCGCGATCGACGCCGATGATCGAATCCCCCCCCATCGAGCTGGTCGAGCCTCCGGAGCCGCCGGTGCCCGAACCCGCGCCCCCGCCGGCGACAGTGGTGTCGCCGCCCGAGGTGGTAATCCCTCCGGTGCCTCCGCTACGGCCGCCCGAGCCCGTCGCGGTGATTCCCGAACCGCCATCGGACGACAGCCAGGTGGCGGCGCTAGTGGCGGATCTGGCGAGATACGCGGCCATGCCGGGCGAAGAAATCAGAAAAGAGGTCAACGGCGGGATCCAGGCGCTCGCGCGGCAGCGCACGGACGCGAACCGAGTGCGTTTGGCAATGCTCTATACGCTCAACCATTCGCCGCAGGACGATCAGCGCGCCCTACAGCTCCTCGAGAACGTCGCCAGGAACAGTCCCGGCCCGCCCGGGGTCAAGCTGCTGGCGGGTGTTCTCCAAGTCCAAGTGGTGGAGCGGATGCGAGCGGTGCGGGAAGAGCAACAGAAGGCCGACGCGGCCATCCAGAAGCTCGAAGCCCTGCGGGTGATGGAACGCAGCCTGTTGCGCGATCGCGTCCGAAGCGGTGGCGGCGGCGGGGGCGGCGGCTCCGGCGGCGGACGATAATCGATAGGAATCCATGCAAAACGGCGAAATCCTGCTGGTCGACGATGACCCCGACCTGCTGAAGCTCATCAGCCTGCGGCTTACGTCGGCGGGGTACCGGGTGCGCAGCGCCGACAGCGGCGAGACGGCGTTGGCGGCGCTTGCCGTAGCACGCCCGGCCGCGGTGATCACCGATTTGCGCATGCCGCGCATTGACGGCCTGCAACTCTTCGCGGCGATCCACCGCCAGCATCCGGCGCTTCCGGTCATCATCCTGACTGCGCACGGCACCATCCCCGATGCCGTAGCGGCAACGCAGCGCGGCGTCTTCGGCTTCCTGACCAAGCCGTTCGACAGCCAGGAGCTGTTGCAAAAAGTCGCGGCCGCGGTCTCGCTGTCGGGCGGCGAATCGGCGACCGGACAGGACCCTGCTGGCGAGTGGCGCTCCGGGCTCATAACCCGCAGCCCCCGCATGGAGGACGTCCTGCGACAAGCGCGGCTCGTCGCCGACTCCGATGCCAGCGTGCTCATCTATGGCGAATCCGGAACCGGCAAGGAGTTGCTGGCGCGCGCCATCCATCGGGCGAGCCCGCGCCGCGACAAGCCATTCATCGCCGTCAACTGCGGCGCCATTCCCGAGCCGCTTCTCGAATCGGAGCTTTTCGGGCATGCCCGCGGCGCGTTCAGCGGCGCGGTGCAGGCTCACAAGGGCCTCTTCCAGGCGGCCACGGCCGGCACGATCCTGCTGGACGAGATCGGCGACATGCCCCTGGCGCTGCAAGTGAAGCTGCTGCGCGTGCTGCAAGAGGGTGAGGTGCGCCCGGTGGGTGCCACCCAATCCATTCCCGTCGATGTGCGCGTGGTTTCCGCTACCCACCGGGATCTGGACGCCGCTAAAGGGTCCGGTCACTTCCGCGAGGATTTGTACTACCGGCTCAACGTCGTATCGCTGAAGTTGCCATCGCTCGCCGAGCGCCGTGAAGATATTCCACTCCTTGCTGCGCATTTCTTGCGCAAGCTCGGCGAACGCTACAAGCGCGCCGCACCGTCGCTGGCCCCCGACGCGATGGCACTGCTCATCGCCGCACCCTGGCCAGGCAACGTGCGGCAGCTTCTCAACCTGCTCGAGCAGTGCGTGGCGCTCGCGACCACCAGCGTGATTCCGGCCTCGCTCGTCCAGAGCGCGTTGCAGGAGGACGCGAGTGCGCTGGTGCCGTTCGAGGAGGCGCGCAAGCAATTCGAGCGCGACTACCTCGTGCGGCTCCTGAAAATCACCGGCGGGAACGTCACCCAGGCGGCCCTCTTGGCCAAGCGCAACCGCACCGAGTTCTACAAGCTGCTCCAGCGCCATCGCCTCGAGCCGGCGATGTTCAAGGAAGCCAAGGGCGCCTGACTGGCAGGCGCTCGCAGGGTTGTTATTCGCGGACGGGTTGCCTTTGCTGTCTCCGTTTAGAGACAAATATATTGTTTATATAACAATAACTTAGCATAAATGCCACACCGGATGTCGGTGGGATGAGACATTCGGTCACTTGGCGACGCCTTCATGTCGGCGCCCATTGTGCGCCGCAAAACGGCGGTCGTAGAGTGAAGCGTTCTCGCCCTTGCGCGTTTTAAGACACAACCGATCGATGTGGCATGGGTCTTGCTAAGGTGGAATTGCAATACTACCAACGCAAGGGTCATGGACATGTTTTCCCCGGAATTCGCGCAACAATGGGTGGCGCATCAGGATGCCGCCGGCAATGCCGCGGCGCCTGCACGCCGCGATGACGAACCCTTGTCGCCCTCGCAGCAGGAAGCGCTCGAAGCGCTGGTCGAACGCGTCAACGCCGCCCGCACGATCGTGTAGCGGTCTCCCCGCACGGCATGTCAGGCGCGCAGAGCGACGCTTGGCGGTCGTCGCCTCGGTTCCCTGCCTCCCAATCCTCCCGGTGGGCTTCTTGCCGGCGTTGGTTGTTTAGTTGCTTTCTAGACTGCGACGGGTGCCTTGATCCGCGGGTGGCATTGATAGTCGACGATCACGATGTCCTCGAAGCGGTAGTCGAAGAGCGAGGGCCGCGGCGCCAGCACGAGACGCGGTAACGGGTACGGCACGCGCGCGAGCTGGGTGGCTACCTGCTCCAGGTGGTTGAGGTAGAGGTGACAGTCGCCCCCGGTCCAGATGAATTCACCCGGCTTAAGACCGGTCTGCTGCGCCACCAGCTCGGTGAGCAAGGCGTAGGACGCGATGTTGAAGGGCACCCCGAGGAAGATGTCCGCGCTGCGCTGGTAAAGCTGGCACGACAGCTTGCCGCCGGCGACATAGAACTGGAAAAACGCATGGCAAGGCGGCAGCTTCATCTGGGCAAGCTCGCCCACATTCCACGCCGACACGAGCAGGCGGCGCGAATCGGGGTTGCGCCGGATCTCTGCCACGACGTGGGTCATCTGATCGATGACCGGCCCCTCCGCCGTGCGCCACCGCCGCCACTGGGCGCCATAGACCGGACCGAGATCACCGTTGGCGTCCGCCCACTCGTCCCAGATGGTGACCCCATTTTCGCGGAGGTAACGCACATTGGTTTCGCCGCGCAGGAACCAGAGCAACTCGTGGATGATCGAGCGGGTGTGCACCTTCTTGGTGGTCAGCAGGGGAAAGCCTTCCCCCAGCGGGAAGCGCATCTGATAGCCGAAGGTTGACAGCGTGCCCGTTCCGGTGCGGTCGTCCTTGCGGTGACCGTGGTCGCGGACATGGCGCATGAAGTCAAGGTATTGGCGCATAGCGTTCGGGAGCTAAAACGGACAGGCTCGGGATGCCGGCATTGTACCGTCGCGACGTCGAATGCCACGCGGTGGGTCGGGAGGGTCGGCGGACCCCGTCATCGGCAGGCAACGACCATTGCGGGGTGGGGCACCGTTCTTGCGGCGGGTAATACCCCCGGGATGTGGACAGCCGCGCCGTGCAACGGGACACTGGCGACCTCGAAGGAAAGACCCCGGGGAAGCCCTTGCACCAGCCCAATCAATTCGACCTGTTGCGCGAGCGCCGCTTTGCGCCCTTTTTCTGGACCCAGTTTCTGGGTGCCGGCAACGATAACGTCTACAAAAATGCGCTCATCATTTTTGTCGCGTTTCATGCCACGCAGCTCACTGTGCTCGATCCCAATGCGCTGGTAAACCTCGCCGGTGCCGTGTTCATCGCGCCGTTCGTGCTGTTCTCCGCCACCGCCGGGCAACTGGCCGACAAGTACGAAAAATCGCGGCTTATCCGCTGGGTCAAGATATTCGAGATCGTGATCATGGTCATCGGCACGATCGGCTTCTGGCGCCGTGATCTGCCGCTTCTTTTCACCGCGCTCGCGCTCATGGGCGTGCATTCCACGCTCTTTGGACCGGTGAAGTACGCCATCCTGCCGCAGCATCTTGCGCCGGAGGAGCTCGTGGGCGGCAACGGGCTGGTCGAGATGGGCACGTTCGTCGCCATCCTGATCGGCACCATCGCCGGCGGCGTGCTGGTTGCGCTGGACCCGTTGGGGCCAACGGCCGCCGGCGTGGCGGCCGTTGCGATTGCGATCGCGGGTTATGTGACGAGCCGGCGCATTCCGCTCACGCCCGCCGTGGATCCGTCGCTTCGTATCAACTGGAATCCCTTTACCGAAACGTGGAAGAACCTCCGCTTTGCGCAATCCGAGCGCGTGGTGTGGCTGTCGATGCTCGGCATTTCGTGGTTCTGGTTCTATGGCGCCACCTTCCTTGCCCAGTTTGCGGGATTCAGCCGCGATGTTCTCGGGGGCAATGAACATGTGGTGACGTTCCTGCTCGCCCTTTTTTCGGTGGGAATCGGCGCGGGGTCGCTGGGTTGCGAACGGTTGTCGGGACGAAAGGTGGAGCTCGGACTGGTCCCCTTCGGGGCGATCGGACTCACTGTCTTCGCGATCGATCTCTGGTTTGCAAGCCGCGGCCTGCAGGCCGGCACCACCGCCGGGCTCGGCGCGTTCCTGGCGCTTCCGGCGCACTGGCGGGTGGCGGCCGACCTGGTGCTGATCGGCCTGTTCGGTGGGTTCTACATCGTGCCGCTCTACGCGTTGCTGCAGACCCGGTCGGATCCGGCCCATCGCTCGCGCATCATTGCTGCCAACAACATCCTGAACGCCGCCTTTATCGTGGTCGCGGCACTGGTGGCGGTCGGCCTCCTGCGCGCAGGCCTGGCGATTCCGGATCTCTTTCTCGTGACCGGGCTCATGAACGCAGTGGTGGCCATGGTCATCTTCGTCCTGGTGCCTGAATTCCTGATGCGCTTTCGGGCATGGCTCCAGGGAAGAACGCTCCGTCGGGGCGGTGCGGGTGCGCGCCGTGAGTGAAGGGCGCAACCTTCGGCGGCTTGCGCACGGCCATGCTCCGTCGCCGCGGCGAACGTCGCCCGAGCGCAAAAGGAATATCCCATGCTGGCGTTGATCGGACTCGTGCTCGGCGCGTGGCTCGGGCATTTTTTCTGGACGGAGTGGGGTGCGGCGCTGGGGGGCTTTGCCGGTTTTTTCGCGGGCGCCCTGGTGTCGAGCCGGCGTCAACGCGATGCGTTCCGCAAGCCTTCGCCGGCTGCCACCACCGCCATCCCGACGAGGGCGCCGGACTCCGCTGCGCCGCAGCCGATCGACACCCGGCTTGCGCTCCTCGAGCGGCGGGTGGCGATGCTCGAGGCGCAGGCCTGCGGCGAGAGCACGGGCGCCGGCATGCCGCCGGCGGATCCCGCAGTCGCACCGGCCACCGCAGTCGCTTCACCACGCGGCGATGACGAACATGTCGTTCCACCGTTGCCGGTGATGACGCCGCCGCCATCGTCCTCGCCGCTAGCGGTCACAGGGCGCGAGCAAGGCGATACACACGCGAACTCACCTGCGGCACCCGACGCAAGGGCGGCGATGAGCCAAGCCGCGGCTGTCGACTCGAGCGCCCCATCCTCGAGCGTGCCGGTGGCGCGTGCCCCCGGCGAGGCACCGTCTTTTCAACCGTCCGCTGCCGGCTCGAAAACTCTTGCGCAATCGCCGCCTACCGGCACCCATAACGCACTGTGGGCGTGGTTCACCGGTGGCAATGCCATGACGCGTATTGGCGTGGTGGTGCTGTTTTTTGGTGTCGCCTTCCTGCTGCGCTATTTCGCCGAGCATTTCACCATTCCGATCGAGGCGCGGCTCGCGGGTGTTGCGCTTGCCGGCGTGCTGCTGATCGCCGTCGGCTGGCGCGTTGCAAGGACGCGCCCCGCGTACGGCGCTTCCCTGCAAGGCGCGGGTACCGGGGTGCTCTACCTCACCACGTTCGCCGCCTTCCATCGGTTCGGTGTGCTGGACGCGTTGCCGGCGTTTGCATTGCTGGCGGCGATTGCTGCGTTGACGGTGTGGCTGGCGTTGGTCGCCGACGCGCAGGCACTGGCGGGCCTTGCCCTGGGCGGCGCTTTCCTGGCGCCGATGCTTTCCGGTGTGCATCGCGATCCACTGCCGCTCTTTGGCTACTTCGCGGTGGTGAACGTGGCGGTGTTGGCGATGGCGTGGGCACGCACGTGGCGAGCGGTGAATCTGCTCGGATTTGCATTCACGTTCGTGCTGGCACTTTTCTGGGGCAACACGTATTACCGGCCCGAGCACTTGCGAACCGTCGAGCCGTTTCTGGTTCTCTCTTTTTTGCAATACGTGGGGGTGGCGATCCTGCAGGCGCGCCGCCTCGGGCCCCGACCCGCGCAACCGGTCGACGGTCTGCTGATCTTCGGCGTGCCACTGGTGGGGTTCGCGTTGCAGGCGGCGCTGTTGCGCGACACGCGCTACGGTGCCGCATGGAGTGCGCTCGCCATTGCGGGTGTGTATGGGGTGCTGATGCTGCCGCTGCGCCGGTCGGGTGATGCCGGATGGTCGCTCCTCGCGCGGCTGTTCGGCGCCCTCGCGGTGATTTTCGCGACGCTCGCCATTGCGTTCGCGTTCGACCCGCGCTGGACGGCCGCGGCGTGGTCCATCGAAGCGGCGCTTGTCTTCTGGCTCGGCATCCAGCAACGCACGGTGGCGGGGCGCGGGTTCGCGCTGGTATTGGACGTCGCTGCCGGCATCATCTTTGTGCTCGCCGGTGTGGCCGGAGACGATGATCGACTGTTCCTCAATGCCTTTTTCACGGGGACCCTGCTGGTGGCGATGGCCGGCTTCGCCACCGCCTGGCTCGCCGATCGCAACACCGAGGTCCTGAGCCGGCGCGAACGGACGCTGCTGCCGCTCATGTTCGGATGGGCCGCGCTGTGGTGGCTTGCCGGGGGCGACGCCGAACTCCTGCGGCAGTTGCCGCGCAGCGAAGTGGCGCACGCGGTCCTCGCCTGGATGGCGGGCAGCGCGGGATTGGCATTGCTCATGCGGCGACCGCTCGGCTGGCCGCGCCTGGGATGGCTCGGCGCCGTCGTGCTGCCGACCATGGTGTTGGTGGCGATGCGTGATCTCGAGGGCTCGCATACGACGTTGCTGCAGGCGGGCTGGCTGTTATGGCCATTGGCTTGGGGCGTTCATGTCTGGGCGCTGCGAATCAATGACGAGGATGTCACGGCAATCCCTTCGTCCGGGCTGCCCGTGAGGCCCGCGTGGCGTGAGGGTCTGCACGCGGTGAGCGCGCTCGCCATCACCGCACACATCGCCTGGGAAGCGAGCGAATGGGTGGGGCGCGTCACTGCCGCCGACACCGCGTGGGTGGCGTGCGCCGCGGCGCTGCCGGGCATCGTTTATCTGTGGCTCGTCCCGCGGTGGTGCGATTCCCGAAGGTGGCCGTTCCATCCGCACGGGCGTGCTTATCTCGTCGCCGCCGGCGCCCCGATGGCCGCTCTCCTCCTGCTATGGGGCGTGGGTGTCAACGTGCTCTCGCCGGGCGAGCCGTACCCGTTGCCCTATGCACCGCTAATCAATCCTCTGGATCTCACGCTCTCACTGATGCTGTGGGCAGTGTTCCAGTGGTCGCGCCGGCATCCGGCGCTCGACGAGCGAACGCGCTTCGCGGGACTGGGGCTGGGCATCTTTCTTTCGATCAATGGCGGCATCCTGCGCGCCGCGCATCACTGGGGCAGCATCCCGTGGGATTTGTCGGCGCTCCTCCAGTCGCGGCCACTGCAGGCGACGCTGACGCTGGCGTGGACGATCACGGGGGTCGCCTTGATGTTCGGTGCCGCCAGGCGGCGCGTGCGTCCGCTGTGGATGGTGGGCGCGGCACTCCTTGCGCTGGTATTGGCCAAGCTCTTTCTAGTCGACCTCAATACCCTCTCGGGCCTGCCGCGGGTCGTGGCCTTCCTGGGCGTTGGCAGCTTGCTGCTCCTGATCGGTTACCTGTCACCGCTGCCGCCGTCGGCGCGTGAGGAACGCGTGTCATAGCAGCGACGGTCGCATCCGGATTAGCCGGGCGGTCGCCGGCATCGCCACCGCTGCGTGCTACACTCGAAACGCCCATATGGCCCGCACACCAAGGTTGTGGCTTCAACCGCGGAGTGCAACTTTCTGGCGCTCAGCCCATGTCCGGCAACACGCTCGGCACTCTTTACTGCGTCACCTCCTTCGGCGAATCGCACGGACCGGCGATCGGTTGCGTCGTCGACGGCTGTCCGCCGGGCATGGCGCTGGCACCGGACGATATTCAACGCGATCTCGACCGGCGGAAGCCGGGGACATCACGCCACGTCACCCAGCGCCACGAATCCGATACGGTGGAAATTCTGTCCGGGGTGTTCGAGGGACGCACCACCGGGACGCCGATCGCCTTGCTCATTCGCAATGAAGACCAGCGAAGCAAGGATTACGCAAATATCGCCGACACCTTTCGGCCCGGCCATGGCGATTACACCTATTGGCAGAAATACGGCATTCGCGACTACCGGGGCGGCGGGCGGCAGTCGGCGCGCGAGACTGCCGTGCGCGTGGCGGCCGGTGCCGTGGCGCGCAAGTGGCTGCTCGAGCGCTACGGCGTCATCATTCGCGGCCACTTGACGCAACTCGGCGCCAACGTCGTTCCGTTCGAAGACTGGGCGCAGGTCGACCGCAATCCGTTCTTCATAGCCAACGCCTCCATGGTCGAGGAGCTCGAGCGTTTTATGGATGGCCTGCGCAAATCCGGCGATTCCGCCGGCGCGCGCATCTCGGTCGTGGCGAGCGGTGTTCCCGTGGGATGGGGCGAGCCGGTCTTTGGCCGTCTCGACGCCGACCTCGCCCACGCCATGATGGGAATCAACGCCGTCAAGGGGGTGGAGATCGGTGCGGGGTTTGCGGCCGTGACGCAGACCGGCACGCAACATTCCGACGAGATGACGGCCGAGGGGTTCCTGGGCAATCAGGCGGGCGGCATTCTTGCCGGCATCTCGACGGGTCAGGACGTCATGGTGAGCATCGCCGTCAAGCCCACGTCGTCCGTCCGGCTCGATCGCCGCTCCATCGACAAGGCAGGGCAGCCGGTCATCGTGAATACCCATGGCCGCCACGATCCCTGCGTCGGCATCCGCGCGACGCCGATCGCCGAAGCGATGATGGCGATCGTGCTGATGGACCACGCGTTGCGCCATCGCGCCCAAAACGCCGAGGTGACCACCGTGACGCCCCGGATTGCGGCGCAGGCACCCCCAGCCGGGGTGCAATCAGCGAAGCGCGCAGCGGCGGTGGACGATCCGGAGCCCGACGAAGCCTGATCGCG